>NZ_JBICHO010000617.1:0-12661 GCF_043100905.1 Rhodopirellula sp. JB055
CACCTCCAGTTCGCGAAGCTTCGTTTCAAAGTCGCGGACACGATTCATATACTCGGGGGTGATCGTGTCGGGGGCTGATAGAATGACATCCCACACGCCTGCCCCACCCAATTGTCGCTCCACTCGGTCGTACGCCTGCACGATGCGACTGCTGTCACGAAAGTTGCTGAGGAAACTGGTTTCGGTTTTGAGTCTGGTCACCATGACGGTGCAGATGACCAAGGAGATGACGGAAGCGAACGAGAGAAGCTTTCGATGACGCAGACTGGTCGTGACCAATTGGACGAGGATTCGTTTGGATGACGTGGGTTGTTTTTCGCGAGAAGCGTCGCAGGAATGCTGTCGCTTTCCAGATGGCAGGCTCATCAGGGCAGCGGTGAACCAGATCAAGGAAGCGACAATGGCCAAAGCTGCGACGGCGGTCATCGCGCCAAACTGTTGCACCGGCCGAACGTCCGACTTCAAAAGCGAAGCAAATCCTGCCGCATCGGTGAGACAGGTCCAAAGGATCGGGATGGCCAAGAAAGCCATCACACGAATGATCGATTCCGTTGCATCGGAAGTATCCAAGTTGCCATCGCGGTCGCGTGATCGAACGCCTATGTGCATCACCGCCGCCACCACGATGACCGCAATGATGGCGATCAAAATGGTGGACACGAGCGACATCTCCATCCCCAGAGCAACGATGGATGCACGTGTGCAGACCGTCGCCCAAGCGATCGCCATCGCGGCGAGCAAAACGACACGGTAGTCTCGCAGGGTTAGCAACATGACCAGACTGAGCAAACCAATCGTGCCCAGTGCAAGCCGGTTGCCGTCCGCTTGGATCATGTCAAACGCATCGTCGAGCAACACCGGTTCGCCAATCAGAACAGGATCCCGGTCCAAAGGAATTTGAACAGCCAGTCGCCGTAGTTCCTGGATAGCAGACTCGGTGTGACCTGGTTGCAGCATCGCAACGATCGCCGCGGTTTGCTCATCGGGACCGTGCGTGTATCCCGCGAAAAGTTCGCGGAATGAATTCGCGACCGGATCGTCTTTGGCCAGCATCAGCGACGGTGCGGAAGAGCCGGCGGATTCCGATTGGATGGATCCGCTCAGCAACGAGAGTTGCGGCCGTATGTAGGCAAACGCTTCGACCAATTTGGCAACAGAAAGAACGCCTCGCACCCCGTCAATCGATTCAGCAGACGTCGTCCAGCGTCGGTTGCGAGCGACACCTTCCGGGGTCATCAGTTCAGCGTCGTCATAGACCAACATGACGACCAAATTGCCACCAAATGTCTGTTGCAGATGCTGGTACTGGTTCAGAGTGGGATCGGAGGGCGCGAACATCGCGGCCAAGGAGCGATCCATTCCCAAGTCGGATTGATAGATCGCGAGCGGGATGGCGGACAGGCAACCCACGCAGAACAGCCACCAACGCCACACGCACAAGACGTGCGCGAGTTTGTGACGCGGGTCAGCGATCAACGAAGTGCTCACGAAGCGGCCGGTTTGGCACCTTTGGCGGAAGCATTTGCCGACTCATCACCAGCCAAGTCCTCCTCCGCTGAGTCATTTTCGCCGGGTGCATTGTGTGGTGTTGGGGGGAAGAAGAAGGACTGAATCAACAACATGGTCGCTCCAGTGACCAACAGGGAATCTGCAATGTTGAAGTTGGGCCATTTCCATTGCTCGGACGCTTGCCAGAGAATCCAGTCACGAACGCCGCTTTGCCACTGGTCGGGCATCCCTGGTTCCCACCAGAACCCTAGCCGGTCGTAAAGGTTGCCAATGATTCCCCCCGTGATGCATCCCAGGGCGAACGTCAGCCAGCAGGAACGGGCGGCCTGAAAGAAGAACAACCAGACGACGATGGCCACGGCGGCGATCACTGAGATGGTGGCGAACACCAATCCTTGACCCGCACCCAAACCAAAGACCGCCCCGATGTTCACGGCGGTTTCGATTCCAAAGTACCCTTCGATAACCCAGTGAACATCTTTGGTCCCGGGCAGGCCACGCCACCGGAAAATGGCTTCTTTGCTCCACAGATCCAAGGCACCACCGACAACGGCCAAGCCGAAGAACAACACGTAGCGACTAGCAGGAAAGACCGCCGTCTGGGGACCGGTCTTCGGAGCTTGGGATTCGTATCTGGAAAGATTCTCTTTGGCTGAATTCATTCGGGCGGGCCAAATGGAGGAACGCCAGGCAAGGGACGCCTGTTCTTGGTGCTTCGATCAGCCAGCACGGTAGATTGCCGCAGCGAAAATTCCCAGACGACTATTTGAGAAGAACCGGCAAACGTTCCAGATTGTGGGGCATCAGATGCAAATCTGAGCCAGGAGTCCGACTGTCATCGATGGAAGAGAGCTCGCTTGGTTCCGCCTGAGCTCACTGGTAGCTCGCGACCCAATTTCGCAGTTCGGATTCAGACCGATACCCCACTTCGTCTGCCAGAACTTCGCCGTTTCGCACCAAGAACATTCGCGGGATTCCCTCGATGCCAAAATTCACGGCAGCTTCAGGATTGGTGTCCACATCGACGGTGATGACGCGAACATCCTCCGGCAGAGTGGCTGCGAGCGAGGCAATTTCTTTGTCGACTTGCCGACACGGGCCGCACCAGGGTGCACCGAATTTGATCAAAACGAGGTTCTGATCGTCCTCCGGTCCGACGAGTTTTTGAATTGCATCAGCAGGAATTTTGGCGGTTGGAACCGAGTTGCTCGGTCCATTGCATCCAATGAAAAACAGCGAAGCCAGGCCAATGAACGCCGCCACGATCGAGGTCGCGGCAAGCGAAGCGGGGCGAGAAATGGAAAACATGATCAAACTCCGCGAACAGCAGGGCCGGGGTGGCCGAGGGGAAGGCAGCCGTCAAATCGGACGGCCGGAGGGAAAGGCAATGCAGGGAAAGGAAACAATCAAGTGTACTCCCATGAGAGCAATGATTGTTTCGGAGTTTTCCCCGCATCGGATTCCGTTTGCATTCTGTCCGCGTCTCCGCCGTGAAGCGTGCTATGAGTGGAAGTTGTAGGCTTCGTTGTACGGATCGAAATCCTTGTCCGTCAGCCCGACGTTGACTTTCAAGTTGAGGTAGTTGTACTCCTCAATCACTTCACCACGGCCGCCATCAGTGGCCGGCCAATCGTAAGCGATGTAGCGGATCGGCATGTTCAGCTCGTCGTCCATGAACACCTGCGCGGTGTGGAACTCTGCATCTGGGCGACGGGTGGGCTGTGTCAACTGAAGCACCGTGCAAGAACGATCCTTCAGTCGAGCGCCTTTGCGGAATTCAGCGTGAACGTCCTCGAACTGCAATGCTTTTTCGCCGCGTTCGATCAGTTTCAAAATCATGTTTTCGACGCCGATTTCGGTCATCGGATAACGCTGCCCACGCATCGCCAGCATTCCGGTCGGCGGAATCGTAACGGTCGGTAGGAAGCGGCCCTTGAAACCACCTTCGTGAGCCACAATGTTGCCATTGTTTTGGTTCTCGACGTAGATGACTTCGCGACCTTTGACCGAGCTGGGTTTCAAAAATGCCAAGTACACACTGAACGGTTGCACCAAGCGGCCGTTGGCTTCTTTGCGGTTGCGAACCTTGATCGACATGTATTCATGTTCGCCAACGTCGTCACCAATGCGTTCCCGTTTCACCAGAATAGCGGTGTAATCGTTGACTTCCGCTTTGGAACGCGAAAGCGATTGGCGAGCCATTTCCAACCCGCGAACCAAATCGGCTTTGGCGGTACCGACTCCGGCAGTCGCAGTTGGCTTTTGAGCGGACAGAGCGGCGTTAGCGACCCGGTGAACCGGTTTGGTCCACTGGGGATCTTGGCCGAAGAGTTTGGTTTGAGAGAGTCCACCGGCCAGCAAACCGCCAGCGAGTCCCAAGAATTGACGACGGGGGGTATTCATCTCAGCTTCCTTGCTGGGTGTGTGTCAGGCATTGAATGGGAGGAACGTCTTGGAAAGACGATCCATGTGTCTGCGTCAAGCAAGATCGACCGACTGAGTGTGCTGCAGCCAATGCGATCGCCGACTCAACTACAACCCGAACAATCCGAGTAACCATCCGGCGATCCGAGGAACCGTCCGGGTGAATTTGCGGTCCAAGCATCGAAAACCAGGCTGGACCTCCGCGACAATAGCAAAATGTCAGCGTCGAGGCCAATCCAATCACAAAAAAGGGCCGCGCGAAACTACGTCGGAATGGTCGAGACGAATGCGATCACTTGACCTACTGCGACTCGTTCAATCCTCGCTGGAAAGGCCCGCGCGATTGGAACGCGGCCAAGCGGGTTTCCATTTTCGAAAGATCGGTGTCTATCCAATCGCCAAACGCGGTTTGGACCGATTCGGCATCGAAGAGGGCGGTGATGCGTCCCCAATCGAGGCACTGGATTTCATGCCGTGGTGAGCCGGTATCAGACGGCACCCATTCGGACGGATTCGGTGTTGGCGATGAAGTTGACATGGTTGTTTCCCCAGGACCATTCAAGATGGCTTCACCCAGGTCTAGGTTCGGCAAAATCGATTCCGAAGAATCAGTGTGGTTTATCGAAAACCTACGTTGAATGCGACTGGAACACGCTGAAATAGCGGGAAAGGAAGAAAATCATTCGTTGAGGACACTGCATTTCTACGGAGCCGAGGCGTTGCAGGTCGCCCAAATTCACTCGGAAATCGGGTTTTTCGGTTTTTTTGCGCCCGTTTGCCAAGACGCGACTGCCTGGAACGAAGAACACGGTGAGACGGCACTGACCCCGTCCCCAATCCCACGAATTGTTTTCTCAGGAGAACGACTATGCTCAAAAAACTAGTGTTGGCAGGAACCGCTGCCACCTTGTTGTCTGGTTTGACGATCGCCACACCAATTGGCAGCTACGCACGTTGCGGCTGGTCCTATTTGACCAATTCCGCCAGTGACGCCGTGCCATTGGAATGGGAACTGAACCGTGCCCGCCAATTGATCGTTGATCTGAAACCTGAAATTCAGCAAAACGCTCGCCGTATCGCTCAGGAAAAAACCGAGGTGGTTCGCTTGCAACGTGAGCTGTCTGCGACGGACGAGAAGTTAGCGAAAGCCAAAACGGACATCGAGCGATTGACAAATGATCTGCGTGATGACAGCTCCGTTTATTCCTACGGCGGAGTCACTTACACCTCGGCCCAGGTGAAATCCGATCTGGGGAATCGCTTCAAACGATTCCAAACACGGCAACAAACCTCGGAAAAACTCCGTCAAATGCTGGCCGCCCGCGAAGCTTCGTTGGCCGCTGCTTCGGAGCGGATGGACGCCATGTTGGACGCAAAACGCCAGTTGGAAGTCGAAGTTGAGAACCTGCAGGCTCGCTTGGGCGCTCTGCGTGTGGCTCAAACCAGCACGCAATTGCATCTTGACGACAGTGCCCTGTCGGACACTCGGCGTTTGCTGGACGACATTGCCACGCGAATCGACGTGGAAGAGGAAACCATGAAGGTCGATGTCGAATACTTCGGCGAGATCAACTTGGACGAACCTTCGGACGAAAACCTGCTCGATGATGTCACCGCTTACATGCAAAAGCTGGATGGTGGCGACGACCAGGCCTACGTTTCGATTCAACTGGATGAAGAAAACAACGACTCGTCGCTGTGATCCGTCTGACGCGGGGAGCATCGTGCTCCCCGTGTGACCGTCCGAGTGAACCTGACGGAACGTTCTCGTCTTGATGAAAAGGCATGCGATGAGTGCTTTGGCCGATACAATGGGACTTCCCGCGGACTACTCGACTCCTTTGGCAACATCTCGCCCGATGAAATTCACCCACTCCCCCAACGACCTGGTCCTGGACCGATACACGATCCGTCGTGGCATCGGCGTGGGGGGATTTGGCGAAGTGTATTTCGCGGTCAGCCAAGCGGGCAAGGAAGTCGCGCTCAAACGAATTCAAAGGAACTTGGAGGTCGAACTGCGAGGTGTCTCGCACTGTTTGAACCTCAAACATCTGAACTTGGTCTCACTTCACGACGTGTGTCGCGATGCGGATGACCAAGCTTGGGTGGTGATGGAATATGTCGCGGGACCGAACCTACGAGAGGTCATGGATGAGGCGGCCAAGTCCGCTGAATCGGATACTCGCAATGTGTTGCCCAGCGGTCTGTTTGAATCGCAAGTCCGGCATTGGTTCGCCGGTGCGGCGGCCGGTGTCGCTCATTTGCACTCCGCCGGTTTGGTCCATCGTGACATCAAACCAGGCAACTTGTTTGACGACAATGGCATCGTCAAAGTCGGGGACTACGGGCTCAGCAAATTCATTTCGGCTTCGCATCGCAGTGGGCACACCGAAAGCATCGGAACGTTCCACTACATGGCCCCCGAGATTGGCCGTGGACAGTACGGTCGCGAAATCGACTTGTACGCGCTCGGCGTGATCTTGTTTGAGATGCTGACCGGCGATCTGCCGTTTGATGGAGAAACCCCGCAAGAGATCATCGTCAAACATCTCACCGACTCGCCCGATTTGTCGCGTGTGCCGAATCAGTATCGCAACGTGATTCACCGTTGTCTGCAAAAGGACCCGCGAAAGCGTCCTCGCGATGTGGCGGAAATGCTATCGTTGGCTTCGATGCCATCGGACGAGACGCCGGTATTGGCGCAAGTCGTGACTTCCGAATCAAATCCATCTTCCGATGATGTCTCTCGTTTGCACGGGAAGAATAGGCGGTCCTCCGATCCAGTATTCGCAGCCGGGGAAGCATCGTCCAGCGCGGGCGGAGCATCCATGGTTTTGAATTCATCGGCGGGCGAAGAACCGATTGCCCGCGCCGTTCGGAACTGTTTGTCGGACGCACAAAGTTGGTGGCGATCACTCGAAACATCTCCCGGGATCAAATTGGTCTTGGCGATTTCTGCTGTCACGATTTTGTTGGTCAACACGCACTGGTTGTTGCCGGTGCTGTCCATGGTGGGATTCTTTTACGTTCCCTACTACGTGATCCGTCACGTCGTGTTGCAACTGTCTGAGCCAACGTCTTATTCACCGACCTCAACCGAGTCGCAACACGGGGCGCAGAACGACCAGCGTGCGCACGCGGCTGCGAACCTTCATCCGGTTGCCAAACCGGCGATGACGAAGGCTCAGGTTCGATCGTTGTTGCGAACCAGTTTGTCCGAGCGAACACGTTTGTCGCGATCGGCAGAGTGGGCCACATCGGGAATGACCTCCATGATTGTGGCTGGCGTCCTGTTGTTGCTCAGTTCGGTGATTGGGATGCGTAGCACCCCGTTCACTCCCATGGCTTTGGCACCTTATGTCTGGATGGCGTTGGTGATTTGGCTGGGGGCATTTGGTTTGCTGGGAATCGGGAAGTTCTGGGAAGGCAGCGATGGTGAAGGTTTGGTTCGCCGTCTGGTGTCCTCGTCTTGGGGAGCCTGTTTGGGTTTGCTGGCGTTCGCGCTGGGGCACTTTCTAATGGTCCCCATGGACGAAGGCTTGGGACGAGACATTGATGCAACGGTGCTTCCCGTCTCGTTCTACATGGAATCGGGTGTGCCCAAAGCGGCCGCCATGATGGGGCATTTCGCGTTGCTGTTCGCACTGCTTCGCATGTGGAAACCAGTCGACCCGCTACGGCGCGTTCGGTTGAGCCTGTGGGCAGTCACCGTCGCGGTGGTGGGCGAATGGGTGGTGCACCAAATCGTTCCCGTTCCACAACCCGCAGGCATGTTGATTGCCGGCGGCGTGATCGTGATGACTCAATTGTCAGCTCCTTGGGTGAAAGCCGATGCAATTTCAACCGTCTGAATATCGATGGATGCCGATCGCCGCAGCCGTGTTCCTTTTGGGTGGTTTACCTGGTTGGAACCTCTCGTCCACTTGTCAGTGTTTCGCCGACGACGAAGTGAAAGTCGAGGCAGAACGGGACGAGGACGACGCGGCGGAACTCAGCGTGGCGCCGTTGTCGCATTTGATCTATCCCGTGGATCGTCCCGGATGGATTGAAGAACCGATCAAGAATGCTGGCGGACCGTCGGAAGAATACAGCATGGTGGTGACATCGGGACCAAGCGGTTCCGTGGAAGAAGCCGACGAGTTGCTTGATGTTTATGCTCGTGCGGCGGTCCAGAGTTACGTCGACACGTTGTATGCCCAGCATGATTGGGCAACCGAACCAGAGATGATTCCATTGGACATCGATTGGATTCGTGATGAATTGGTGGTTCGTCGCTACGAAGGCAGTGTCCAAGTGGGCGATGAGACGAAGTTCGAAAAAGCAGTTCTGATTCGAATTGAGCCGGAAGACCAGCATGTGCTGGAAACAGCCATCGCTGATAGGCAGTTGCGAGAACGTTTGGCTGCGACCGGGATTGTGATTCTAGTCGCGTTCACGTTGTTGGTCGGAGGATCGATCGTCCTGGGCGGTTTGGCTTCTCGTCAACGACAACCCGTCCGAGCTGTTTGAGCTGGACGCTGGAATCACAGGTGCGCCGCTGGGTGACCATGCGTCGCTGATTCACTCTGCATGGATGGTTCACTCGCAGGGCTTGTTCGCTGGGCTCGTTCGCTGGGCCCCTGGCCGTCGGGCGATCACTTGTTGGCGGCCAGTTCGTTGTCCAAGCGGAACAACTCGGTCGAAAAGGCTCGCTCGGATTGCATTCTGAATTCGGCCAAGTCCACGACGGTGTGATGATGCGATTCGGGAATCACCTCTGCATCGGAATTGCCCGAAACGAGTTGAATCATAGGGTCCGCGTTTTCGCGATCGCGGATGTCGTCGGGGAACGCTGACTCGTCCAGCACGATTCTGTCACGCGGTTTGGACGGTGGGAACGGATGTCGGTTCGGTGCCATCAACGATCGGCCGCGAACGCGACAGCCGATCAAACGCGCGCGATGAGGAGGTGCGAAGTTGACGAAGAAGGTTTGGTCTTGAACGCCGAGATCCAAGGTCAACCGAGGGTTCAGGCGAAGCAGATTCGCAATTTGTTGGGGCCGCAAGAGACAGTCTTTCAGCACCACGCGGCGGAGCGAATTGGATTCGCCAAGGACTCGCAGATGATCTTCATTCAAGGGGCAGCCCGCCAGATTCAGAGCTTCGAGATTGCCGGCCGCCAGCAAGCGTTGCAGGTCTTCGGCCGGAAAGTCGACGCCGCTGAGATTCAAGGACGACAGCTGGGTCAGCGAGCTGACCGTGCGTCGCGCGTCGGCGTCCAAGGGCACGCGAGCGATGGAAAGTCTGCGCAAGGAGGGAATCGCATGTAGCCAATGAAACGTGCGAGACGAAATCTGGGTGTCATCAAAATTCGCGACTCGCAGACGAAGCAGTTTCGTCCAGTGGGACGCCACTTCATCGTCCACCTGGCACCCAGGGACCTCCAATCCGGTCAAATGCCAGTACTGTCCCAACGCCTCGAGTCGATCCTTTGAAATTTTAGGATAGGCCAGCATCAAGTGGTCAATCCGTTTGAATTTCAGCAGTTGGTCGATCACTTGGTCGTCGAGTTCGGGGCCTCCACCACCGAAGTAACGCAGCTTGGTCAGGCCTTGTAGCGTCGCCTTTTGAGGCCAAGGGCTTTCGATCAAAAGTTCATCGAGAACCGGCAGATCGACCAATCGCAACTCTTCAATTTCACCACGAATTTGAATCGAACCTCGAAGTCGAGGCAGACTTCGCAGTTCCAAGCGAGTCATCTTGGAAACTTCGAAATCATCCAACGTGGTCAAGCTTTGATTCTCTGCAATCGTCAGTTCTTCCAGGTCAGAAAGATCGGCGTGGAGGCTGCGGAGTTTCGGAAGCTCCGCGAGGCATCTCTGAAGCCATTCGGCTGAAATTCGACAATCGCGAATGGCGAGGGATTGCAGTTGGTCCAATCCAAACACCCAACTCAGATCCGCGGGGGTGAGATTCGCTTTTTGAATGTGGAGTTGCTTCAGATAGGAAAGTGAGGCCAGTTGTTCGAATGAATCCGCCGAAAAGTGAACGCCGGCCAAATCGACCTTGGTCAGTGAAGGCGTTTGAGCGATCTCCTGGATCCACGCGTCGTTTCCCACGACGATTGGATCTTCCGAGGTGATCAGACCATGAGAGTTGTATCCGTAGACGCCCAACGAGATTTCTTTCAGTCGACCAACATCTTCCAAGCGAAGTTCTTTCAAATCCGCGGCATGGCACTCCAATCGACGGAGGTTTGGCACATTCCGCAAGTCGATGGATTCAAATCGAGTCAGGCCATTGAGTCGGTCTTCTCGGCCGTACAGTAACATCAAGTCGATCGGTTCCACGATTTGTCGGAACCGGGGTAGGTTTCGTGCGTGCAAGGAATGCTTTTGCGAGCGATCCAGTTCGATGGTCTGCAAGGAGGGCATGTCGGTGAGCGACAGTTTCAGCGTCGCTTCGTTGTAGATTCGGATCGAATCGCGAACGGACAAACGTACCAAGTTGGGCCACTGAGAAAGATTCAGGTGGCCTTCTTGGCCGGGCCGCGGACGGCTTAGTAGCAGAGAGCGGCAACTGGAAGACCACTTCGGTTTGGAGACGACACTGAGACTCAACGGGTTTCCACGCAGATCCACGTGCTGAAGCTTGTCCATTTCGTTGATTGGCGTGACCATCTCAGCATCCACGTTGCATTTCTTGATTCCAAGAAAGATCAGACGCTCACAGTTGCGGATGTCTTCGCAGACGCTGCGGGAAATTGACGAGTGACTCAGCGCTAGGCTGGTCAATTCGGTAGCACGAGAGAGTGGATCGAGCGAGTGTTCGTCCAAGGTTCCGTCGGTGATAAAAACCGACCGCAGCGTGGGTGTTTCGAACAGTGTTTGCAGAGCCTCGTTGGTCGGTGACAAAATCTCGACCCGTCGCAAACGCAAAAAGCTTGGGTGCAGTTGCGTAGGAATCCTTTTCTCAAGAAATGCGGGAGCTTCGAAGGTAAATTGATAAGCACCGTGGCCACCCACCGATTGAATTTTCGCCAAGTGGGTTTTGGCAATCCAGTGGCTGCTGAAGATCAAACCGGCCGGAAACAGAAAGCATCCCACCGCGACGGAAACGTCAAACCTGCGTCGTGTTCGCTCTGGATTCTCTGAGACTGCGATGCGCTCGCCTCGCCAGCACCACAAGCGAAACACCAGGTACACCAATGCCAGAGCGAACACCGCGTCACACAACAACGCTCCGCTTGACCAGTACTTTGGGGTGTGTTTCGCAATCTCAATGGCGGCCAGGGCGTTGCTGGGTTTTGGTCGAGCCAAGTTGCCCTCGGAACCGTCATCGATCAACACTTGGTAACGCCACGGCCAGCCTGCCCGGGTGATTTGTTCGGGGCTCAGGGTGGGAACTTGTTGCGTCATGGTGAATGGTTGGCCCATCCAACTGTCGCTGACCTGCGCGTACCGCCAGGGAACGTTGAGCAGTATCAAGAGGATCCCAATCAATGAACTGACGGCGTAAGCGGTCAGCCGAGTCCGACGGCGATACTGCGAAACGGAATCCACCAATTCATTGCCCCAAGCGAGTGCATTTTCCACCGAGGGGGTCATCCCCGGCTCTCTGGTCGAAGTGTCGTCAGTTTAGCAGACCTCGTGAGCGGGCGAGCACCTGAAATTTGCAACTTGCATGGGGCGTTGAGACCCCCTTTGGTCTTACCAGATTTTCGCGTCGGCCAGTTGACGGGTCGCTTTCCCTGCCCAGTCTTTGTTAGCTGCGGGGGAGGCGGGACTGGGGTGCAAAATCCGATGAATATTCATTGGTGTTTGAGACGCAACGCCGTTTCGATTGGATGGTTTTTTCGCGGATGGAGCCTGGTCCTCTGCCATTCCTTTCACAACTCGTTTGAGACAGTTTTCTGCGAAGGCGCCGACGCCAACCAAGTCGGTCCAGGGAGCCGCGGTGATGACCTTTGCCAAGTGTGCATCGCAGATCGCTTGCAGTTTGTCTCGTTCTTCAGCCGGCAATTTGTCGGGCGTTCGATTCTTTCCACCTGCTTCCATGAACACGAGCGGGCAATAATTCGCGACGAAGTGTTGCTGAAAGAAATCGGCCGGCTGGGGATACCTTTCAGAGATCAGTCCCCACAGTCGTCTGCCGCTGACTTCGCTGCGCGAGCAATTCAGTCCATCGACGGGACGTTTGGGATGTTCGTCGGCGGGGCGTTTGACCTCGCCTTTGAGTCCCATCCACTGCGTGACGGCATTGATTTCGCCGAACGGGACTCCGGTTTGAGCCATGCCCCATGGTCCTGGGTTCATACCGAGGAACAACACGTGCGCGTCGCTTCCGATTTGCCGCACGTATTGCTCATGAAGTCCCCAGGCGTATCGCAGTGGGTTGTAGACGTGGGTGACTGGTTCTGCGAATTCGAGCTGGTCGACTTGGTCGGACAATTCTTTTGCTGCGTCGAGCAGTCGCTTTTGAAGGGGCTTGGGACTGCGAGATCTGGCTGGCGACATGGTCACTGGGGGTTGGGGTTGCGTGTGGGCGTTGCGATTCCAATCGACTGGTTGAGGATCATGATCTTCTGCCAGATTTTTCGCGACAAACCGGACGAGAGTTGTTCGACTTCACATACCGCAGCAACAGAATCGGGGTCGTCAAAGTTATTTACATAGAGCGCCGCCATCTTGCCGGTCAACGAGAGCAACACGCAGCAGTAGTCGAGGTAACCGTTCAGTTACAAAGGCGT
>NZ_JBICHO010000618.1:0-8896 GCF_043100905.1 Rhodopirellula sp. JB055
ACGAACCGGTCGCTTACTTTATCACCTGGACTGTCTACGGGACATTTCTTCAGGGTGATGCGCGATGGTGGCGCAAACGCGACGACGGTGAGCAAGCCCCACAACCGCTTCTTCAGCAATGGCATCAGGAACGACTCAACCATGCAGTTGTTCTACTTAGTCATGTTCACCGTCAGGTTGTAGAAAGAGAAGTCGACATTCATTGTGAACGACGAAGCTGGAAACTCTGGGCTGTGAGCGCCCGTTCGAATCACGTCCACCTGGTGGTAACGGCCCCCGGGTATGCGGGCGACAAAGTGCGAGATCAACTGAAGGCGAACTGCACGCGCGGTATTCGTGAGATTGATCCGCAATTCATCGACCGTCCGGTATGGACCACGAAGGGCGACGTTGAGTTTGTGAAGAAGGAAGACGATCTGGACAAAGTGATCGAATACGTCGTCCTCGCTCAGGATCGAATGGAGCGAGGAAAATGATCACTCCCCAGTTGAGCCGACGGGCGATAGCCCCGGTTGAGAAAACGAGGACTGATAGAACCGGGGCTCTCTACACCGAGCATTGCCTTGCGTACACCAAAACCAAATGGCCCAGTACCTCAACAATCCGGAACTCGCCGCCAAGTTCCAACGAGTCATTTTTGACTTGTTACTAGCGAAGGGTGCTTGAACCCAGCTTCGCCCACCGAAGAGACCAATTGGGAGGCGGCGGTCGAAACGGAAAATTCAATCCACCACCGACGGTGCAGGACAAGGGCGGAGACACCGGCGCACAAAAAAACCCAGCGAAACAGGCTGTTGATTGCTCTGGATCACCGGGGATTGTGTCGTCAAGCTACCCCGCTAGGACTCGAACCTAGAATGGCTGGACCAAAACCAGCTGTGTTGCCAATTACACCACGGGGTAGTGGGTGCGACTGAGCGGGAAGTTTAGCATGCGTTGCTTGGTTGCTAAAGAGGAGTCTGGCGGTTTCCAGCGGGTTCATTCCGGAATTTTTTTCGGCGGTTCAATGACGCCGATTTTGCTGGCTTTGCAACGATTCTCTCCCCTTCCCGCCCTGGCTCAGAAGGGATGCACGACGCCAAAAGTGATTCCGTGTGCGAGCAAGTCGTTGTAAGTTCCCTCCGGGTCAGGGCGACGACTGCCCTCGAATCCGCCCGTCGTCAAATCGCTCAGGTTCAGCAACGGGTCGATCTGCTCCGCCGCACGCATCACGCGGCTGAGGTACAGGAACTGGTAACCAATTGTGACGTCCCAGTCATTCCAGAAATGACGGGTCACAGAAAGTTGAATCTCGGGTGCGACAGCTAACTCGTCAAACTCTCGAACACCCGAATTCGTTGATCGAACCAGCAAACCGGTGTCTGATCGGCTGGTGATCACCCCGCCACCCGACTGAGGATCGGTGCGGACGGACGATCCCGACGCGGCGACACTGCTGTGCATCACCCCAATCCCCAATTGGACTTGTGTGTTGATGGACCAAACGTCGCCGGAAGTGGTTGATCGAATCCCCATCGTGGCGCCGTGAAAACGGTTGTCGACCGAGAAATTGTCGGTCTGTTCCAACAACGTCCCTGCATCCACCCCGCCGCCGTCGACCAGGTACCGTCGCTCATCATGAATCGATAGCCGGTCGTCCAGTTGCAAAAACCGATAGCCGACGAAGGATTCCATTTGCCGGCCGCGATGGTTGATCAACAAGGCGCGGATCAGTGCATCCGCCCCACCAAACTCGGTTACCGAATCCACTGCGATGTTGCCGCGAAGGTCGCTGTTGAACTGAATGAGGTCAGCGGATTCGCCGTTGTTAACGCCGCCGGGTGTCACGTCGACAAAGGGACGCGCTAGGATCGAATACTGTTGACTGTCGGCGTAGAACCGGTCGGAGATGTCTTCGGTGAACAGAATGGATCCAGAGATTGCCAATCCAGTGTCGCCCAAATAACGCCCGATCTCGACTCGACCAGCCGAACGTCCGTTGTCGTTGAGCATGCCACCGTAAATGGATTCGGTTCCGAGTTGGCCGATCTTTCCTGCGACATCGCGATCCGTTCCGGCTCGTCCCGTCGTGACCAGGGCAGGGGCATTTTGCCCGTCGACCCAAAGATGCATGTAATCCGCTCGAATCCAAAGATCGTGAAGCGGATCCGAGAGGGCTCGCGCCAAAACTCGCACCCGTGCATCGATTCGGTCGTCGCAGGCGCCCACACAACTTCCACCACATTCGTCGCACGCGGATGAGTGCCCGTGCGAAAGTCCATGAACAGCCCCGTCGACCAACACACTTTCTTCACCGAGGTAAGCGTCGCCCATCTCGCCCGCATAGATCTCGCCTTCTTCGATCCATTCGCCATCGACAACGCTGCCGTCGAGCAACTGTCCCTCGACGGTACGTGGCACGAAATCATTCATCGGGGCCTGCGCCGTGCGGGCCGGAATCGACAGGGTTCCTGGCAAGGGTTGGCCCACTCTCACAGGAGCAGGTTGGGCACCGTAATAGTATTCGCCTTCATCCAGTTCGCTGGGAATTGGATTGCCATCGGCATCGAGAATTTCGACGCTGGTGACTTCTCCTGGTGTTTCGAATTGAGGTAAACCAGTTGCCCCGGGGACAATCACTCGCCCGTTGTCAGGCAGCTTTGCGCGAGACGATCGGTTGGATCCGGACTGGACGTACTGGACCGTCGCCACGGATGGCGCGGCAGCGTCTTCGGCGGAATCATTGAACGCGGCGTGCTTTGGTTTGCCTACATTGCGTTCCACGGGGATGCGCCGCGTGGACTTGTTCGCGGAATTGTTTTTGGGCTGCGTCGTCGCGGCTGACACCGGAGTCGGCTGCTTCTGGCCTTTGATTTCGGCCTCCGACTTCATCCCAAACTGGATCGGGAAGGGAAAGAACTTGCTCTTTGATTTTTCAGTGTTTTCTTGAGCCCAACCGCTGGCTGGCAACGTCACGAAATGGATTGCCAAGCATGTCCCGAGGAGCATGCGTCCAAATCCAGAGCGGTATCGAGTCGTGGTGTCGTTCATATGCTTTCCAGCCTTCCGAGACTCCCCTGGGGAATCGTGAATTGCGAGGCAATTGCGTGTTGTCAGCGGCAATCGCCGATGCGTCGGCTTTCGGGTTAACAAACTTGAGCCAAAAAGATCAAGCCGGAAAGAAATTTGATTGTGTTTCACACGGAAGGGAGAAACTGCTCCAGGAACGATGCCTCTGGCGAGGTTGAAAATGGGCGTTGGCCATGGACCGATAAAGCGGAACATCAAAGCTCACGCGTCGGGTCGCGATGGGTGCTCTCGGCCGACGCTGACGGGCAAGAGTGCCCATCCAACATGCGTTCAGACGTCGCTGACGACTGAGCCAACGAGCCATCACCATGGACGCTCTTAAGGTATGGACCAGGCAGCGAGTCATGAACTGGCGCAAGTCAAAGGACTCGTTGCCTCAGTCAAAGGACT
Organism: Rhodopirellula sp. JB055; assembly: GCF_043100905.1. NCBI lineage: Bacteria > Pseudomonadati > Planctomycetota > Planctomycetia > Pirellulales > Pirellulaceae > Rhodopirellula > Rhodopirellula sp. JB055. Next base: position 3,460 of record NZ_JBICHO010000618.1, read on the forward strand.
CGTCGCCTCGTCCACTACGATCCACCCTCACTTTTGACGGTGACGCACCACTAGGGACGAAGGAGTTGGTCGCGGACTTCGTCAGGAGGCAACAAATCCAAGACATCGCGTTCGTCAGGAGAAGCCTCATTGTAGGCTTGCTGCAGCGTTTTCAATTCCGAATCGGGACGACCGCGACGACGCAAGGCTTCCTCGGCCCAGTCGCGGATGACCATCGACCGGAACCAGGCGTTCGTTGACACCGTTCGCAGCAATTCCAAGTCCGCTTGCGGCAGCATGTTCTCGATTTGATGCAATTCACTGAGCGTCAATGGCGGCGATTCCGGACCACGCTTTCCGTCCTTTGATCGCGGACGCCGGTCGGAACTGCCAACAATGGATCGCGCGATGAAGTGATAACGGATCGACTGGTCGAGCCCCCGCTCACCACTCTCACCAAATCTCCAGTGCCGGAACCCTTCCATCATTCGCACCGCTGCGGGCTCTCGATCCTTGAGTCGTTGCTGCACGATCTGACGCATTGTGAATGCGATCCGCTCGATCGTCTCGTCACTCAAACCTTTCGCGGTCACGCGTCCAATGACGTTCATGGTTTCGTGCACGCCTTCTTCAATCGCATGTTCGCGAAGTTCACCGGTCTGGTTTTCGATCGCGGCCAACGTGTCTCGACTGAGCTGTTCCTTCCAACGTGAATACGCTCGCAACGTCGTCCGCAACTCTTGCGAATCCTCGGCCTCCGACACACGTTGGGCTCGCTCTCGCGTGATCGACCGAGCCTGCGGCGATAGGTTGTTGAACGTGTCCCAGCGACGGTAGGCCGTGGCACGTTGTTCTTCATCGAGTTCCTGAACCGCCTCCAGCAATTCATCGGTGCCGCCATACTCGTCCACCAAAGCTTCTAAATCCTCGGTCGCCGAATGGCTGGCCAGCGCCATCCACAGCGGCGAATCAGCTAGGTCCCGAACGAGTTCCAAGTCATCCGTGCTGGAGTAAGCCTGATGGTCAATCGCGATTGGGAAATCGGCGATTTGTTGTTGGCGTGAATAAGAAAGCCAGCTCCAACTCGCAACCGCCGAACCAACCAACGCCAGCAAGCTGAACACAAGCAGACGACGCGTCCACTTTTTCATCCGGCGACGGGGCAGGGGATTGGAGCCAGCAACACTGTGGTCGCCGTCGACGGCTTCGATTCCTATCGAGGCTCGTGTCAGGTCGCGAACCACCATTTCCAAGGTGGTTTGGACCGAATGTTCATCCACAACAGGAGTCGGCAACACGTCCAGCATGTCCCAACCACGCTGCAATCCTTGCAGACGCAAACGCAGCGACTCTTCGTTGACCAACCGGTCTTCGAGTTCAGCGCGTTCTTTGCCTGACAGTTCACCATCGAGGTACGCCACCAATTGCTCGTCATCGCGATCAACAGGCAACTCACGAATCGTGGGTTGCTCGGGATCGTTGCCGCCGACCGAACGATTTCCGCTTAGCGATGGAATCGCCATTGAGACCGTTTGGTCGCTGTTCGTGTGCTCCGTTTCATTGACGGATGCATTTGATTTGGGCGTCGCGTCGAGAGGATGCTTGGGATCATTCATGAAGGTTCCTCCTCGGCATGTTCACCGACATGTTGACTGGAGGCCTGTTCCAACTTCAGTGACGGCAAAGAAATCGCCGGATCGACACTTGTCCCCAGTTGCCCCGATTCGATGTAAGGCGTCAGAGCCTCTTTCAAACTAACGCGAGCACGACTGAGCAAGGACTTCACCGCCTTGGTACTCAGCCCCATCGTTTCAGCGATTTCGACGTAACTCATGTTTTCAAACCGAGACAGGATCAACGCCATTCGCTGGCGTTCATTCAACGAAGCAACTGCGGCGCGAACGATCTTGGCTCGTTCATCGCCTTCGACTTGGCGTGTCGGCATCAAGCCGCTGCTGTCGACCGCCGCGACAGCTAAAAACGGTGCATCGCTGGAATCATCTGCGCTACGCGGCGAATCCACTTCGCTGGTCTCATGCCGTCGCGAAGCCGTCCGTTTTGAATTGCGTGCGACGTTGCCGGCGATGGTGAACAACCAAGTCGAAAATTTGGCTCCCGGCATGTAGTTCTGGCGAGCCCGGTAGACTCGCATGAAAGTTTCCTGCGCCAAATCCTCTGCCAAATCACCTCGTGGGGCCAAGTGTTGCATCAACCGAACCAACCTTGCTTGATAACGCCGCACCAATTCTTCGAACGCCCCCGCATCGTCCTCTTTCACGCGCAGCATCAACCGCACGTCAGGATCTGATTGCGTGTAACGCAGGACGGTCGATTGGGTCGGCGAAGCCAGGGCACTGTAGGGAAAGGAGGAATGGAACGGGACAGGAAAACGAAGACGGGAACAACGGGGCAGGGCAGGTGCGTCTCTGAACTGCCTACGTGGTTCCAGTGGCAACTGTTTTCAACACGATTGTTTCAAATTCGACTGCGACCTCCAAACAAGCCTCACAGGTTTCGTCGCCGTCAGCCCCCGGTGTGAATCACCCGCCGCCAGCAGCAACGTGCTGCAAGATGCCGTAAATTTCGATCACATTTTCATCTGCATCGAACACCGGATTCCCTCGTGTAAACAGCTTTCGATACTTGCCTTGGTCATCACGATACCGGAATTTCAACTGGAAAGAGGTCCCCTGCGTCAAACTACGCTCAATGGCGACCTGAAGTTTCTCGCGGTCGTCTGGATGAATCGAGGCGACAAACTCGTTGTAATCAGGGGCCCCACGCTGGACGTCTCGCCCCGTCACGCGAAATGCTTCCTCGGACCAACGAATCGATTGGGTTTGCAATGCGAACGACCAACTACCTAACCCCGCCAACCGCTGGAGGTCTCGCAAACGCCGACGAGAATATTCCAAATCGCGTTCAGCGGTCTTGCGAGCGGAGATGTCTCGCACGGTTGACATCAGCATTTCCTCCCCGCCCAACAGAACGGTTCGAGAACTGATCAAGACATCGATCACCCCCGAGGCTTGCTGAGGGACGGGCAAGTTGTCTTTGCACAGCGATGGCTCCACCGAAGTTTGTTTGTGCAAGAACTGGGTTTCGAAGTTGTCGATCTGACCTTCGCGAGCGAGCTGCTCGATGAACTCTTCCCGCTTTTTCGGGCAGGCCCAAATGGTCAGCGAGGTCATCTTCTGCCCCACGACTTCTTCTTTCGTGTACCCCAGCAATTCCAGGCACGCCGTGTTGGCTTCCATCACCACGCCATCGGACCAACGGATCAACATGCCAGCATCCGGCGAATGCGTGAACAACGTCGAGTACTTGGCTTGGCTTTCGCGAACCCGTTCACGACGATCGCGTTGCTTGCGAACTCGCGCGGCCGCCTCGCTGTCGGATTGTCCCGCGGATTCATACAGCACAAGTGCCAGGTCCAAATCCCCTTGCGCGGTGGCGGTTCGTGCGAACTCCAATTGTGTGCTGCGAAGAGTGTCGATGGCACGGCGGTTGTCAGGCCAAATTTCAATGGCTTCCCGCAGCAGAGCATCGACCGCCGCGAAACGCTCGTAGCGATCCGCTCGCAATCCTGATGGAGTCCCTTTTTGAGCGGCTTCTTCAGGAGACCCCAGTTCGGCGATTTCGGACAAACGTCGTTTGGCGCGACGCACCAACCGGTCACTCGCTTCGTGTGACCGGTGGCCTTCGATCGCTTCAATCAATTCTTCCACGGAACTGAACCGGCCCAGCGGATCAGTCGCCATCGCCTTCAAAGCGATTTGAACCAATTCCAATTCCGTGTCGCCGAGCTGGTCCGGAACCGGCTCGATTTGATTGTTCGCCGCGGCGCGAATGCAGGCCAGCAAACTCTTGCCATGGTGCGGCGGGAAACCCGCCACGACACGAAACAGAATCGCGCCAAGTAGATAAATGTCGGTGGCATACGTGATGCCAAACAGATCACCTGCTGCCAACTCGGGTGCCATGTAGGCCGGCGTTCCGCCGATCGCGTGATACGAATCGGTGGTGGACGCGGCTGCCGTGGGCGTCAACGAACTCTTGCTGAGAGCCAATCCCCAATCCGCGACCAAGACTTCGCCAAAGCGACCCAGCATCACGTTCTCGGGTTTCAAATCGCGATGCACGAGCCCCCGCGAATGCGCGTAACGAATAGCATCGGCAACTCGAAGCAGGATGTTGAGGTTTTTCTCCAAAGAAAGCGAATCAATCTGCTGGTCCCAGCTCGCTCCATCCACCCGCTTCATCGAGTAAAAGAGCTGGCCTTCGTCATCGATGCACAAATCATGCAGCGCGATCACGTTGGGATGATCCAGCGCACCAATCACGCGAGCCTCGGCCAGAAAGCGTCCGCGAGAAGAGGCGTCCGTCGTCAGCTCGCGCCGCAACACCTTGATGGCGACTTCACGATCAATCGCGCGCTGATGGGCTTGGTAGACAATCCCGGTTCCGCCGCTGCCCAGCGTTCCAACCAATCGATACTCGACATCCTTCAATGACTCACAATCCGCTTTCGTCGGATCGGAATTCAACATGGCGACTCGACGTGGCGGCAAGAATCCTTCGCAATTCGAACGGGTCTCTTGCTTCTCGGCGTTCCCGGTGGCCGACGAACCGCTTGGGGTTGGATCGGTCTGGATCAACCGGTTCCCGGTCCCCTCCGAGGCTTCCTCCTTGCCATCGCCATCAACCGATCCGGTCGTCTCGATCGTTTGAGCCAACTCGGACAGCGATGCCTGACCACCAGCGCTGAGCCGAGGCATCGCGATGCGTGGAGCATTCGACCAACTGGGATGCTGCAACACCCCCTCGGAGATTTCCCCGTCGCCAATCGCATCGAGCGACAAGGTGAGTGTCTGCGAATCAGCGGGCATCTCTGCCAATCGTTTGGACAGAGCGGCATCGACTTCAATTGTTTCAATCAGGCTGGACATCAACACGTCCGAAGGGGGCGAGCACCCGCGAATGCCAAGGCCACGTTTGCCGTCATTCGCGCACCCCATTTTAGACGCAGGGCTACTGGCAACGTAGGCCCAAGAGCAGATTTCACCCCGGCATCCATCGGAATTCAGCCCAGCGAGCCTGATCAGTTTGCCTGGACGGTTCGACCGCTCGGGGGAGCACGAGCCCACGCCGCATCCGTCCACCCGGTACATCGGGCTTCCAAGACCAACGAAGAAAGACGCTCTGGTAGAACCTCACGTAGGCGAGTCTCTCTGAGACTCGCAAATGGAAGCGTCTCGAAGAGACTCCGCTACGTGATCAAGCTCAATGCCTCCCGCTCACGTGCTGAGGGTCGCCCCGCTTCGCGGTCGAGGAGCGTTCTGTTGTCATACCTGTTGAGTTAAACGAAAACATTGCTTCAGTATGCAAGAATCCCTTTCCTTGGCCATTAAAACGTAAGAATAAACCACCAGCGTATCCCATATTAGAGTTATCAATC
>NZ_JBICHO010000619.1:0-7081 GCF_043100905.1 Rhodopirellula sp. JB055
CAGGCCTGATCGCCGGTCTCGGGATCAACGGCGACCAAAAACCGAGAGGAATACGAACAGAGTAACCCTCCCGACATCACCGGCACGCAGTACGTGTTGCGAATCTTTCTTCCTGACCAACGTTCCCTCGCCCCGTTCGCATGAAGATTCAAGCCGGTCGATCCATCACGACTGTCGTTCAAAAACAGCCCGTCGCCCGGCAGCGGAACAGGGACGACTGCCGCCACCGGTTCGCCTGAGGCACCACCGTGAGGCCGGGACCAAATGACCTTTCCTGTCGCCGGGGCAATCGCAAACAACGTGGTGTTGCAGGCGACGACAATGGTGGTCTCTCCCGCCAGTTTCATCGAAACGGCCGATTGAAACGCGGCCTGATCCTGGCCCGCCTTCCACGCGACTTGGCCCGTCTTCGTATCGAATCCCATCACTGCTCCTTCTGGCGATCCGACCGGCAGAATCAGCACTCCGTTGTGAACGATGGGGGACGTTCCAAATCCGTAGAAGTTCGGCTCGACGGAATACTCCTTCTTCAAATCATGCTGCCAAACGACGCTCCCGTCCGTCAGGTCATAAGCCGCCAGGATGCCAAACGGCGAAAGATGATAGGCCTGAGTTTCATCGGCGGCGGGTGTCGACACGGGGCCGTCGCACGACCCGTTTGCTCCCTTCATCACCTTTCCGGTCGGTGTCTTCCAGAGCATGTCACCCGTGCTGGCCGACATGGCGACCACGTACTCTTGGTCGGCAGCCACATCGGCCATCGCCGAGACCAGGCGATCACCTGACTTCACGATTCCGGAATAGCCGCTTCCGAACGGCTGCTTCCAAACCACTTTCAGTTGCAGTGGTCCCTGGGCGAGTTCTTTGTCGCCCCAGGAGGCGGAACCGTCATGCTGGGGGCCTCGGATCGAGGGCCAGTCCTGCGCAACCGCGATCGTCGCATGCAGCCCCACGGCGAGAAGAGCCAAACAGTAGAAATGGTGGCGGAGTCTTTCGGTCGTCATGGGGCTGCCTGTGCATTGGGCGGAGGAGGCTTCGACGCCAACGACCGGTTCCGGAGTACGGCCCAACGGTTGACATGACCAGTGTTGGAGGTCCGGCAAGGGATGTCAATGCTTTTGGGGCGTGCTTGGAGCTTCTGGATTCTCTGCGAGAAAATGCCCACCCTCGATCATAAGACAGTGATGCTGGTCGTCCTCATCCGATCTGGTCGGGTGTGAAGGACACCCGGTGACGGTTGGTGTATCTTCGTATGGAATGGAAAGGGGAAAGCAAACGTGTTTTCAAATCCCCCGGACCACATCGATCTTCGGGAATGCTCCGTTCCTACCTCGCATCCTCAATCGTTGCCGACCATGCTCGAACCAAACAACTCTCGCCTGTCCCATCCGTTCTGTCTGGTGGTCGTTCTCTGCATCCTCTCGCCAGTTGTGGTGGTTGGCGACGAATCGGTTGGTTTAAATCAGCCGGCAACGGTTGCGGAGGACTCTCCCGCGGGTCAACTTGGAAAGCAACCTGGGGTCCAGGTGTCCGTCAGCGATTTTCATGGGTTTGTCCAACATGAATTCGAAGTCGGCGGAGTGGCATGTAAGTTGGTCAGCCCTGCAACGTCCGCCGAGAATGCACCTTGGATTTGGCGAGCTCGGTTCTGGGGTCACGAACCGCAACTCGACGTGGCTTTGTTGAAACAGGGGTGGCACGTCTGTTACTGCGATGTCGCGGACCTGTTTGGCAACGAAACCGCGCTCAAGCGTTGGAATCAGTTTTACAAATTCAGCCAGCAGATCGGTTTGCACCCCAAGCCGTTGTTGGAAGGGATGAGTCGTGGTGGGTTGATTGTGATGCGTTGGGCATCTGCCAATCCAAGCAAAGTCAGCGGCATCTATGTCGACAACGCGGTCATGGACATCCGCTCGTGGCCAGGTGGCAAAGGAGACGGCATTGGTGCGCCACGTGCATGGAAGACTTGTTTGGACGCCTATCAATTGACGGAAGAACAAACGGAGGCGATCGACGATGGACCGCTGCATCGATTGGATCAACTTGCCAAAGTGGGCGTGCCTATCTTTGCCATGATCAACGAAGCGGACAACGTTGTCCCGCCGAGTGAGAACAGTGACTTGTTGGTCCGGCGCTACCGAGAACACGGCGGCCCGATCCAAGAACTCCGACGACCCGGCCTGGGCCATCACCCGCACTCACTGAAGGACCCTGCGACGCTTGTGAAATTTGCGGTCGATTCCATCGCAAAGCAGTGAGGTGCCTGGCTCTCGCAGAAGGCCCGGGACAACAACGAGCGGTCCCCTGGGATCGATCAGATCGTTTTGCGAAGCATGAACGCACGAAGGCAACCGCCACGATGTGGCAACCTGGTTCAGTCGTGAACGTGAGTCACCGCCAGATGCGGTGTCCTTCGCGGGGCGGAATCCTTCGGTGAATCAGTCTGTTGTGGCTTGTTTCAGGAGCTCGCAAGTCGGCGTTCAGAGCCATGATGACTTCAACAGTCGAGGAGCAGGCTGCAGGCATCAAGCTGCTTGGGCTTCCCCTGGAACTCTGTTCTGTATGAAAAAACGAACCAGCACGATTCCGGCAACCAACACGGAAGCGGAAAACGCAAGCCACCACAATGGTAGGTGCTCTTGCTCCATTTGTCCGATGCTCCATCGCGCCAGTAGGTCGCGCGATTGCACGACTATCAAGAGCGTGCTGTTGTGGACGGCGTGAAGGATCATCGAGGGGATCACGCTGTCGCTTTTCCAGGCAATCCAACCAAGCAGCACTCCCATCGCAGTGCTCGGTAGAATCCGTTCTGGGGCGGCACCGCCGGACAAGACAACGTGGAACAAACCAAAGGAAATGGCGGAGACCGCAATCGTGGCGACAGCACCCAGATGTTGCTTCAGTCCATTGAATAGGAAGCCGCGAAAAAAGGCCTCCTCGCAAACACCAGGCACAACACCTAAGCACAGAACGACCACCACGAGGGGCACTTGTTTCCATGCCGACAACAGAGCCTCAACGTTGTCGATTTGTTCCGGATCAAATCCGCGAATTCCGATGCCCTGGGCAAGCACCACCAATTCAAAGACCAATGGCCACGTTGCCAACCCAAAAAGCGACGCGGCGATCAAGTATGGCCAGGCCACCTTCTTCAGACCCAATCCCTGAATCCGCGAGACTCGTTGCCAACCAAGCAAAACCAACGTAACGCCCACAAAAAGAACAATCGTCATCACGGCGGAAGTGACCAAGCGAGCCGTTGGCTGGGCCTCACCACGAGCCAGGATTCCCGAAACGATGAAGTACATCGGGAACAACAACGCCAAAGTCGAAAGAGCGAGCGTCAATGACGGCAATGCGGAGATGTCGTTCGGACGCCGCAGTAAATCGTGCCATCGTCCGCGACTGCCCACCGCCACCGCGTCGCTGCCGAAGACCTGCGCCGCGAGCGCAAGAGCGGCTGCGCCGTAAAACACGGTGGAGATGATCGCGACCATCGCGGGGAGCAATTGCACCGTTCCTTCGAGCAACTCTCGCGCGAGCAGCAAGATGTTGACCAAGGGGATCGCAGCGGTTCCGCCCGCCAAGTTCCAACCGGGCATCAGGATGACCAAACCCGGTGCGATTGAAATCAACAGCAACGGGATCAGGTAGGCTTGGGCTTCTTTGAAACTGCGTGCCGAGCTGGTCAGCAGCAACAGCACGGCGGAATAGAACAACGCAAACGCGGTCAGGGCAAGGAACAGTTTCGCAGCCAGGCCGATCGTGAATCCATCGTCACCGAGCAGCGCGACGTCCAACTGCAGGGCATACAACGTCACGCTCATGGCCAACAGGTTCATCAACCCGGTCAGCATCGTGACCGTCACCACCGCCACGTACTTGGCCGCGAGCAATCGAAACCGCGGCACCGGAAACGCCATCAACGTTTCCATCGTGTTGCGTTCACGCTCGCCGGCGGTCAGGTCGATCGCCGGATAAACACCACCGGTCACCGTCATCAACAACAAAACTAATGGCAACAATCCCAAGACCGCCGATCCGGTCTCTTCGAGTGTGATTTGCGTGCGTGTTTGCTGGATTGGAATCGGAAGGTCTTGGCCGCGTTGTTTGGCCCAGTTTTGAATCGACGCGATGTTGGCGGCGGACAATCGCCGCTGGATGTAGTCCGCTGCGTCGCGGCTCTGCAATGAACCTTCGTTCTCGACAATCTGCACGACCGCGCTGCGGTTCCCATCGTCGTCATCATTCCATTCAACATGGACTCCCAAGTCGGCGGCGAACTCGTTCACCGCGGACTCCATGTCGAACTGCGACCGGTCTTCGGGCATCAGCACCTGCAGGTCAGGTTCGACGTCCGGATCGTCCGAAGGGGCCAATTGTGAGCTCCCAAACTGCAACGCTTCGGACAACCACAACGCTTCGGCTTCGGTTTCGATCGCCAGCCGGTACTCAGGCTGAGACTCGCTGGGTTGTTGAAAGGCGATGAAACGCAGCCCGAAACCGAGCAGCGGGTACAGCAACAGTGGCATCGCGATCAGAGTGACGATCGTGCGCCGGTCTCGCAGAGTTTCCCGAAGCTCTTTGCGAGTGAACTCGATTTGTTGAGCCAAGGAATAGGACGCGTTGTCGGGAACGGGCTCGGGGGCGGGCAAGTTCGGCGTAATCGGATCGGTCGGTTGGTCGTTCATAATCTACCGCGCAAACGCCGGCTCCTTTTCGTTGTCTGTGCTCACCGGGTCGTCCCGCATCAGTTCCAAGAAGATGTCCACCAAGGAACCTTGCCCCGTTTCGTGTTTCAATTCTGGCAGCGTCCCCTCGTACTTCAGTTTGCCGCGATACAGCAGTCCGAACCGATCGCAAAAACGCTCCGCCTCTTCCAGTTGGTGCGTGCAAACGATGATCGCTTTACCCGATTCCCGAAGCTGCCCGACAAAATCAATGACAACCTTGGCACCGACCACGTCCAATCCACGTGTTGGCTCGTCCAGAAGAACGACGGGCGGATCGTGGACGAGTGCGCGAGCCAGGTTGACTCGTTGGGCTTGGCCGGTGCTGAGTGTGGCGCAGCGACGGTCGATGTAACGTCCCAAGTCCATCCGCTCTGACAGTTCCGCGATCCGCTGAACAGTTTGTTCTTCATTCAAGCCGAACCCGACGGCAAAGTACCGGAGCAATTCGCGAGGCGTCAGCCATTGATACAGTCCGGCGCTGGCCGAGACCAATCCGATCAGCCGTTTGATTCGCAACGGTTCGCTTGAAACGGTGCAACCGAGAATCCTTGCATCGCCGCTGGTCGGAGGCAGCAAACCCAGGATCATCCTCAGCGTCGTCGTCTTGCCAGCGCCGTTGGGCCCGAGCAATCCGTACACTTCGCCAGGCGAAACGGACAGCGACAACTGATCGACGGCGACGACATCTTCGTCGTAGACCTTTGTCAGTGCGTCGAGTTCAATCATGTTGTGCTCCTTGAAAGGTCGATCGGATTCGCGACGCTTTTCGATGCGTTTTTCCCGAGGACCTGAACCGTAGTGGGCGAGGCAACGAGTCCTTCATGAACTGTAGTGGACGAGGCGACGAGTCCTTCCTCACGCACGGGACTCGTCGCCTCGTCAACTACGCAATACTGGCCGTTTCCAAAAGTACCGGCTCGATGTCAAAGTTCGGTGATTGCCCCAGGAAGCGACACGGGTTGTTGTGGAAAATCTCAATCTCTTCTTGGACCGAATGACCGCGGCGACGAAAATCTTGAATGCACTCTTGCAACGTGAACGGATCGCTCGGTCCCCAGTCCGCCGACGAATTGATCAGCAGACGCTCGTGACCATAGATCTCGATGATGTCCACCGCCCGTCGCGGTGAGCACTTCGTGATCGGGTACAGCGTCAACCCAACCCAGTAACCCTGTTCCAGTGGTTCGCGGATGGTGTGTTCCTCGACATGGTCGATCCATACCCGTTGGGGATCGACATTCATGTTTCGCAGCACGTCGAGTGTTCGCCGTGTGCCCCGGGCCTTGTCTTGCAGGTGTGGCGTATGAATCAGAATGAGCTGATCGTGGTCGATCGCCATTTGCACCTGGGCCTCGAAAATCTGCTCCTCGTTCTTCGTCGTTTTGTGAAAGCCGATCTCACCAACGCCAAGCACAGTCGGTTTTTGAAAGAACTCGGGCATCTTCTTCAGCACTTCGAAGCTGAGTTTCGGGTTCTCCGCTTCCTTGGGATTCACCCCGACCCAGCAGAAATGCCGGATCCCGTACTCGGCGGCCCGCGTCGGTTCGAATTCGCTGATTTGCCGAAAATAGTCGATGAAGGTTTCGGGATAGGCACGATCGAATCCCGCCCAAAACGCAGGCTCGGCGACAGCAACAACGCCCGACATCGCCATCCGCTCGTAATCCTGGGCGGTGCGTGCAATGCCGTGGTAATGCGGTTGGATGATTTGCATGGTGTCACTCGCAATCGGTCACGCTCATCGAGCGATTTCACTGGGTGGATTTCACTGGGGGGGATTTGATTAGGGACGGAATCACTCGGGATCGGAAAACAGGTTCAACAGACGTTCGCTCCGGTTCGCCGTGCCTTCTCGCTGCGATAGCAACGTCAACGATTCGTACATCAAATCAATGCGTCCATCGTCGGGCCGATCGACATCGCTTTCGCAAGAGCGATCGAACCGATCGAGCAGGGCGGCGATTTCTAGCAATTGACACCGAGCCTCGAGATAGTAGCTGTCCAGCACTTCCTGTGGTTTTTGCATGACGGTCGAGTCTCCCCAAAATTGGTGCCCACTGGCGGTGATGTCCCGTGAATGACAAAATCCTACTTGCAAACAAGTTGCAGGTAAAGCGAGTAGGAAGTTACTTTCGGCGTTCCGTCCAACACAGACAGGAATCCCATCCCACTGCCTGTTCACGCGATGCTTCCACGATGCCTATGATGGGATCGTTGCCCTTTCCCTCTCAGAAGTCTGTTTGATGAACAAAAACCTGATCCCCGTCTTCACGTCGATGCTCTTGGCGTGCGTTTGCCACTGCGATTTCGCCTTCGCTCAAGTGAATCAACCCAATCCCGATGAGGTG
>NZ_JBICHO010000620.1:0-3510 GCF_043100905.1 Rhodopirellula sp. JB055
GGCGGGGATCGCGATCGCGATCGGCACGATGGTCGACATGGCGATCATTGTTTCGGAGAACATCTACCAGCATCTTTCGGATTGGGAGTCTGGTAGCGAAGAGGCTCGGATCAAACAACCTCGCACGGAAGTCGTCTACGAGGCAACGGTTGAAGTCGCACCGGCCGTCGTGACCGCCGTGGCGACAACCATTGTCAGTTTCTTGCCGGTCTTCTTTTTGACCGGTCGCGATTACAAGCTGTTCTCTCCGCTGGCTTACACCAAGACATTTGCGATTGCTGCGGCGATGATCACCGCCGTCACGATTGTGCCGGCACTGTGCCGTTTGATGCTGCGAAGCAATGTGCGTCGCAAGAGTGCGGCTTTGCTCGCTGGCGTTTCGCTGGCCGGACTTCTCGGTGTGGCTTCGCATTTCCTTTGGGGGTCGCGACTCGCAGAGCGATTCGGCTTGGAAACCTGGATCGTGACCACCGTCGCCGCAGTGATCGGATTCATTGCCGGTTGGCAATTGCTGCGAGAGCGGATTCGGCCAATCGAAGAGATTCCTTCCAGTCGCTTCGTTCGTTGGATTTACGCAGCCCGATTGCGATACGCCCTGAACCACAAAGCGGTTGCGCTTTCGTTTCCGTTGATGCTGTTGATCATCGGCGTGGGTGCCTACGTCGGAATGCCAACCGTGCTCCGTCCGGTCGAAAAGTTCGCCAACTTGTTCGGTGCCGATCTGAATGACTTTCCCGGCTACGTCGATGCCAAGCATGTTTTTACGGGGTTGCAGAGCGACGACTGGATCGCGCTCGACGAAGGAAGCTGGTTCTACATGCCGACGCTGTACCCGGCAGCCAGTTTCTCGCAAGCGATGCAAGTGTTGCAGACGCAAGATGTTTTGATCGGCCAGATTCCCGAAGTCAAAGATGTGCTTGGCAAGATCGGTCGCGTCGAATCGGCACTCGACCCCGCGCCGGCCGCGATGGTCGAAACCTATGTGATGCTCAAACCCGAAAGCGAGTGGCGAGAAGGCGTCACGGCTCGCGACGTGTGGGACGAAATCAACCGAGTCGCCACGTTGCCCGGTGTCACGCCCGCGTCGGCGTTACAACCGATCGAGGGCCGAGTCGTGATGTTGCAGTCTGGCATCAAGGCACCGATGGCCATTCGAGTTTACGGCAACGAACTCGACGAGTTGGCTGACGCGGCCATGAATGTCTCCGCTGAGCTGAAGAAGTCGCCGCTGATCAACGCCGGCACCGTCAATCCCGATATTGTGCTTGGCAAACCCTATGTCGAGTTCACGGTCGACCGCGAAGCGGCATCGCGGTACGGGATGAGTTCGTCGATGGTGAACCAAGTCATCGAGACCGCACTCGGCGGGATGAATTTAATCAAGACCGTTGAAGGACGTGAGCGTTATCCAGTGCGGCTCCGTTACAACCGCGACCTCCGCGAACAGATCGACGGCCTGAAACGCTTACCCGTCGTCACACATTCGGGGGCGGTCGTACCGCTCGAAGAACTCGCGACGCTGGAAACGACTTGGGGTCCGGGTGCGATCAACAGTGAGAATGGCCGACTGGTCGCTCACGTTTCTTTCATGACCAATGGCAGCAAGGGCGATTTGGAATCGGTCTCCGCCATCGAAGAACAGCTCCGCGCGGCACAGGCGCTGCCTCCGTCCGACCCGAATCGGTTATCGCTGCCAGCGGGATACTCTCTCGAGGCCGTTGGTAGCTTCCGAAATCAGATCGAAGCCAACAGGCGTTTGATGTGGATCATTCCGATGGTGATCTGCATCAATCTGATGTTGCTTTACATGGAGTTCCGAAACCTCTCGATTTCGTTGGCCGTGTTCTCCGGTATCCCCGTCGCCTTCGCTGGTGGCATGATTGCAGTGGCAACGATGGGCGTCGAACTCAATACGGCAGTATGGGTTGGCTTCATCGCGTTGTTCGGACTAGCCGTCGACGATGGCGTGGTGATGGCGACCTACATCCATCAACTGCTGAAGAAACGTAAAGTCGAAACGGTCGAAGATATCCGCAACACAGTCTACGAAGCTGGACTGAAACGCATTCGACCTTGCATGATGACAACGGTGACGACGCTTGCCGCGTTGATTCCAGTGTTAATTGCGACAGGCCGTGGTGCTGACGTCGCCCGAGCGATGGCGATTCCCGTGTTCGGTGGCATGTTAGCTGAACCGTTCACGTCGTTTATTGTGCCGACGCTCTATTGCGGCTACCTGGAATTGAAAATGCGTTTCGGATTTCAAGACGAGCTTTGGGAAGGCACCGAAGCGATGCCGGAGGAGGAACTCATGAAAGCGGCATAAAACTTTTCGTTTGACCGTGAAGGAATTCACGACTCAGGCATCCAATCAATCAACCTCACCAAGATCGACGGACCCAACGGACGGTGTCCTGAAACTTTACAACGGAGTTCTCCCATGAAACGAACACTCATCATCACCGCTTTCTCACTCGCGATGTCCACATCGGGCGTGTTTGGGCAGACGATTCAATCGCAGCACAATCACGCTGGGCACAACCACGTGATGCCCGGCATGACGCAGGCTCGCGAAGCGACGCAAGCAGGGCCGCATGGCGGCAGTTTGAAACAAACCGGCAACCTGCAAATCGAAACGATTGTTTCACAAGGCGGGCTGCAGATGTTCGTCTACGACCGCGCTGGTCAGCCGGTGTCGGTTGACCGGGGACGTGGTGCCGTTTCGGTACGAGTCGAAGGCAATGCGAAACGCTATCGCTACGACCTGTTACCCGATGGCAAAGGAGCGTTGACTGCTCCTGTGAACTTGTCGCAAATCGCTGGTCGACAGATTGACGTCGATGTGCAATTGGTCGGTATTGCGGCCAGCACAATCTCTTTCAACGAAGTCGCCACCGTTCCGGCCAGCGAGCAACAACTGGCAGCCGCGGCGATCGCACGACAAAAGATCTGTCCCGTCAGCGGCAAACCGCTCGGCAGCATGGGTGATCCCGTCGCCGTCGATGTCAACGGACAGAAGCTCTACGTTTGCTGTGCAGGCTGTGTGGGCGCGGTCAAGTCGGACCCGGCTAAGTATGCCGCCGGTCGCCCGCAGATCACGGTCACCACAGCGACCCAAGCTGATGCAGCAGCCATTGCCGCCCAGAAGGTTTGCCCCGTCATGGACGAACCGCTCGGCGGCATGGGGACACCGATCAAGGTGATGGTTGGTGACAAGCCGATCTATCTGTGCTGTAAGGGATGCATCAAGAAGATTCAGGCCGAGCCCGCGAAGTATTTGGCGATGGTTTATGGCAACGGCACGCAAGCCAGTGCCCAGCCTGCTGCCACGACGACGGCAAAGATCACTGTCTCGACCTCAACCCAAGCCGACGCAGCGGCCATCGCAGCCCAGAAGACCTGCCCCGTCATGGATGAACCACTTGGTGGCATGGGTATACCGATCAAGGTGATGGTCGGCGATAAGCCGATCTATCTGTGCTGCAAAGGATGCATCAAGAAGATTCAGGC
>NZ_JBICHO010000621.1:0-3034 GCF_043100905.1 Rhodopirellula sp. JB055
GGGGGAAAGAGGTGGGGGTTTGGGGAGGGGACGTGTGAAACGTCGCCCATACAATAGCCCAAACGCGAAAGGGTTTTTTTGATCGAGGGCGGGCTGGTACCGTTGAATTGCCCGTTTTTGCCGTTTTTTAGCTCTGAAGACGGGTGCCGAATTCACACGTTCGCCACCGATGTTGATCGTTTGCAGTTTTCACTTGGTTTGGTTTCTGAGGTGATCCGTTGACCTACTTCGGTTTTGTACTGAAAAGCCTGTGGCGGCGACCGCTGCGAACGGCACTGACGCTGATGGCCTTGGCCACGGCGATCGGTTCCGTGATGGCTTTGTCGGGCGTGGCCGAAGGGTTCACCGAATCATTTCGAGGGGTGTATGAATCGCACCGCGTCGATGTGGTTGTTTCACGTCAGGGTTCCGCAGATCGATTGAGCAGTTCGCTGGAAGAAACCTACGTCCCCCAGGTGACCGCCGTCGAAGGCGTCGCCAGTGCAGCGGGGGTGCTGTTGGAAACCTTGTCCGCGGAAGACCAGCAGGTTTATGGGATTCCGGCAATGGGGATGCGAACGGAGTCGTGGCTGTTTGAAGACTATGAGATGCGATCGGCTGACGCTTTGACGAGCGAGACTTTCGAGGTAAACGGCCAGGTCTATCTGGGCGAAAATTTGGCAGGTCGATTGGATTGCCTGCCGGGATCGATTTTGAATTTGTTCGATGAGCCATTCCTTGTCGCGGGAGTTTTCCAAAGCGGAAGCGTTTGGGAGAACGGGTCGATGATCGTGCCTCTGGCCCAACTTCAAGAATTGACGGGACGGGAGGGCCAAATCACATACATCAATGTGGTGCTCGAAGAGTCGGTTCAAGCAGTTGATGTTGGCCAGGTGGTGGATCGAATCAAAGCGGTGGATGTCAAGCTGTTGCCATTGGCGACGGATGAGTTTGTGAGGTCGGACACCCGAATGCAATTGGCCGGCGCGATGGCCTGGATGACGTCGACGATCGCACTTTTAGTGGGAGCGATTGGAACGCTCAACACGATGATGACCAGTGTTCTCGAACGGACCGGTGAGATCGGGATTTTGCGAGCGATCGGGTGGCCTGCCAAGCGAATCGCTGGGGTGATCCTCTGCGAATCGGTGATGCTCGCCCTGATGGCTTCGGCATTGGGTGGACTCGGTGCAAGCGTGTTGCTGCAGGTGCTGGCCAACAGCGAGGCAACGGGTGGATTGCTGCAGCCGACGATCGGGACAGGTGTCTGGGTGCGAGGATTGGTCGTTGGATTGGGAATCGGGGTCTTGGGCGCGTCGTTGCCCGTTTGGCGAGCGTCGCAGATGCGACCCGCTGATGCTCTTCGCCACCAAGGGTGACCGGTGAGCGAATGACACAAGACAAAAACAGAACGAATTATTTGAAGGTAGGGATTGGCGTGAGAAACGAACCACTTGCCGTTGTGGGCATCGGTTGTCGCTTTCCTGGGGATGCGGATGATCCGTCTGCGTTTTGGAATTTGTTGGCATCGGGAAAGGATGCGATTTCCCAAACGCCCGAGGACCGTTGGAACTTGCAAAAGTTCTATCGACCCGGCGAGTCTTTGCCGGGCAAAACGCAAAGCCAATGGGGTGGCTACGTTCGCGGCATCGACCAATTCGATCCCGCCTTGTTTGGTATCTCGCCTCGGGAAGCCGCCGCGATGGATCCGCAGCAACGCATGTTGTTGGAGGTCGCCTATCGGGCGATGGAAGATGGGGGTGCACCGCTTGGAACGATGGCAGGTCGACCCATTGCCGTGTTCACTGGGATCAGCAGCATCGACTATGCCGTTGCCAGCTTGAGTTTTGAAGATCGCGGTGAGTTGGGGCCGTACACCAACACGGGATCGTCCAGCAGCATCGCTGCCAACCGGATTTCGTATTGCTTTGATTTGCGCGGACCGAGCGTCGCTGTTGATACGGCGTGTTCATCATCTTTGGTTGCGTTGCACATGGCTTGCCAAGCGATCTGGAACGGTGAAGCGGAGGCTGCGCTTGCTGGTGGTGTCAACGCGCTCATCATGCCGGATTTCTACGTTGCGTTCAGCCAGCTTGGCGTGTTGTCGCCCGATGGACGTTGCAAAACGTTTGATTCGCGAGCTAATGGCTACGCCCGCAGTGAAGGCGCCGGAATGGTGTTGCTCAAACCACTCCGCGAGGCTCAGAAGGACGGCGACCGAATCTACTGCACGATCCGGGCGACGGCACTGAATCAAGACGGTCGGACGCCTGGTTTGACCGTCCCCAGCGGCGAGCAACAGGAACGGTTGGTCAAACGCACATGCGAATTGGCCGAGGTGGATCCTTCCGACGTGCAGTACTTTGAAGCGCATGGAACAGGAACCGCCGTAGGAGATCCGATCGAGGCCGGGGCGCTCGGACGTGTCATCGCTTCGGGGACTCACCAGCGCGAGTCACCTTGCCGACTCGGTTCGGTCAAGACAAACATCGGGCACCTGGAAGCCGGGGCAGGCATCGCGAGTTTGATCAAAGTCGCGTTGTCGATGCATCATCAAGCCATCCCACCCCACCTGCATTTGCAAACGCCCAATCCAGAGATCGATCTGCTCGGTTGGAACCTGCACATTCCAACGGAATTGGAACCATGGCGAGCGGATGGAGCGGCGCGAATCGCTGGCATCAACGGGTTTGGATACGGGGGTGCGAATGGGCACCTGATCGTGGAAGAAGCCCCGCGAAGGAAGGTTGCACGCCAACCGGTGAGCGGCGCCAACGATCAAGAACATGCCAGTGAAAGTGATTCCGCGAGCGGGCAACAATCTGCGAACGAGCACGAATCCGCAAGCGAAGAAGCGAAGAGTGGCTCCATTGTCTTGCCAATCTCGGCGACCGACCGGAAGTCATTGGCGGAGGTCGCGGATCAGTGGAATGGTTGGTTGACCGAGCAATCGCGGGAAGGAAGCGGGTCGTTGGAGCTTGCCGTGGTTGCAGCGACGGCGGCTCATCACCGTACGCACCACGATGTCCGCACGTTGATTGTTGGCGATCATGCG
>NZ_JBICHO010000622.1:0-4095 GCF_043100905.1 Rhodopirellula sp. JB055
GAGGGTCGAGCGAAGCGAGGGGAGGGTCGAGCATTTGATCCAGCACGCAACCCTCCACAGACGACGGTGGCAGCCCCCCCCCTTTTTTCCAAGGGGGGAGCAAATTAAAACGAGCACGAGTACGAGCACGAGCACGGGCACGGGCGGTCGGAACCAGCCGAGCGATCGCGGCGCTTCCAACGAAATCCAAACTCGATCACATCAAATTGACTGGATCGATGTCGACCAAGAACTCAATTTCCTCTTTGGGATCGACTTTGAAATCCGCCAGGCCTCGCCGGATGACTTCACCGACAACCGCTGCTTCCGTGGCTTGCAACAACAAGTGAAAACGATACTTGCCGCTGATTTTGACGATCGGTGGTGGTGCTGGACCAAGAATGCGTACCTCCGCTTTGAGTAGATCGCGAGCTTTTTCCAAGCGGTCAACAATTGCATCAGCCACTGATTCGGTTTTGTCTTCGATCGGACCGCGAATGATGATCCGTGCCACGCTGCCAAGCGGCGGGTAATTGAACTTCTTGCGATTGACCATTTCGTCTTCGACGAACTTCAAATAGTCGTGCCGCGCCGCGGCTTGAATCGCTGGGTGCTCCGGCGTGAACGTCTGCACGATCACTCGGCCGCCTCGATCGCCACGTCCCGTTCGCCCAGCGACCTGAGTGACCAACTGGAACGTTCGTTCGGCAGCTCGAAAGTCAGGGAAGTGCAACGCTGAGTCCGCGTTGATCACACCGACCAGCAACACGTTGGGAAAGTCCAACCCTTTTGCGATCATCTGCGTGCCCAACAACACATCGATCTCGCCAGCACGAAACTCCGACAGCACCCGTTGGTGACTGCCGGCCCGCTTCATCGTGTCGCTGTCCATCCGAGCAATGCGGGCATCGGGGAAGCGCGCTTTGGCTTCCATTTCCAATTTCTGCGTGCCCAAACCTCCGTAGCGAATCCCATCGAATCGGCACGCGGGACACCATGGCGGCGTCGGGATCGTGTAATCGCAGTAGTGGCACATCGCCTTGCCACCATCGCGGTGATGCGTCAGCGGCAGGTCACAATCAGGACACGCGCACACGGTACCGCAAGCGGGACACTGGATCGTCGTCGCGTAGCCACGTCGGTTGAGCAGCAAAATCGCTTGGCCTTTTTCTTTCAGTGTTTCCAGCACCGCCGCGTGCAAGGGTCGGCTGATCGCGCCGCCCTTGCCGCGTTCCTCTTTGACTCGCAAGTCCACCAGTTGGACGTCGGGCATTGGACGATTGCCGACCCGCTCCGACATCGTGACCAATTCCGCGTGCCCGGTTTGCGTCGCGTGCCAAGCTTCCATCGACGGCGTCGCGGAACCCAGCACCAACGGAATGCCAAGTGCCATCGCTCGTGCGTGAGCCACCTTGCGAGCGTGATAACGAGGCTGTTTGTCTTGCTTGAACGAGGTGTCGTGTTCCTCGTCGATCACGATCAGCCCCAGGTTTGGCAGTGGCGCAAACACGGCGCTGCGTGGCCCAATGACGACTTGGACCTCTCCTCGACGAATCCGCTGCCAGTGGAAGTGACGTTCCGACGCGGACATTTGGCTGTGCAACACCGCAACGTTCTCGAAACGATCTTCGAATCGTCCACGGGTCTGTGGCGTGAGGCTGATCTCGGGCACCAACACGATCGCCGATCCCGCTTGTTTGACAACATGCTCGATCGCCTGAATGTAGACCTCCGTTTTGCCACTGCCGGTCACGCCGTGCAGCAACAACGTCCGACCGCGTCCGCTGTCGACGGCGGAGTTGATCCGAGACAGAGCATTCTCTTGTTGCGCCGTCAGCTCATGCGTTTTTCTGGCTTCGCCATCGTTGGACTGAGCCCGAATGCGGATGTTTTGACTGAGCTCTCGTCGCACTTCGGGGATCAAAAGCTCCTTCTTCCGCAACCGCCGAATCGGGTCTTCGGTGCACTCGGCCATGATCGCAAGTTCCGCCGCGGTCATCGGTCGACCTTGAGCGATCAAGAACCGCATCGCCGATTGTTGCTTGGATGGCAACTTGGCAATTTGTTCTTCGGTCAGCCCCGGTGCCGGTCGGAAGTAAGTCGTCTTCCGTGTGCCCGCGTTGTCGCGAACGCTGGCGGGAATCAACGTGTCAAAGACTTGCCCAGCGGGGACTTGGTAATAATGCGCGATGAACATCACCAAACGAACCAGCGCCGCATCGCACAGCGGTTCGTCATCGATGACCTCAGCCACGTCGCGAAGTTTCTGCTGCGCCGCGTTGCCGGTCTTGATCGACACGCACCAACCAGGGGTCGGCTTTTTACGATGCCCCAGCGGCACACCCACACGCATCCCGGGACGCAGGACATCCAGCAAGTCATCCGGGATTCGGTAGTCGTAAGGCCCGTGCGGCGAGCGGCTGAACACGATCGACGCAAGCTGAACGTCTTCGCCAACCGTCAACTCCCAGGGGGGAGGATCGGTTTCGAACAATTCGTTCTGGGTCGGTTCGGACGAGTCAGCGGGCACGGGCGGGGCGGCAAAAGGAGGAAAGTTCAAAGTCGGATCGCCCAGATTGGACAACGATGATTCAGACAACATAACGTGTGAGCTCCTTTTCTTCCCGCCCGGCAAAAGACAACTCATCTATCATCGGCCCACCCCGCGACACGTCTGGTCACCCAACACATCGACGGTGCGGTTCTCCCACCTGCCCTGCCCTTCCCCGCCTTCGTTGATTTGCCTTTTCGTTCTCGGGGCTTCCTCGGTTCGGTGACAGACGATCCCCCAGCGGTCGTGAAGCTTTCGCCCAGGAACAGAACATCACGTCGTTTGAATTCCGCCCAGGCATTACACTGATTTCCTAGCGAGTCATACTTTCAAGGAATTAAGATCGCGGGTTCGTGACACCTAACATTGCGATGGTGAACTCAGCCGAACAACCAAGTCAGAACATCAACCGAGCCCAATGCATCCACGGAGCCGCTCAGTGCCCACGATTCTGAGAAACATTCTGGCAGTCGTCGCAGGTCTCTTCCTCGGCAGCGTGCTGAACATGGCGATCGTCACCATCGGTCCGATCCTGATTCCGGTCCCTGAAGGCGTGGACATGTCGGACATGGACCAATTCGCCGAGAACCTCAAACTTCTCAAACCCGCCAACTTCTTCGCACCTTGGCTGGCTCACGCATCAGGCACGCTCGTCGGCGCATTCGTTGCCGCTAAGATCGCTGCAAGTCACAAGATGAAGTTTGCACTGGGCATTGGCGTGTTCTTTCTTCTGGGCGGCATCACGATGGCCATGACCTTCGGAGGCCCACTCTGGTTCATCGTTCTGGACTTGGTCGGAGCGTACTTGCCAATGGGATACCTGGGTGGAACTCTCGCGAGAGCAACGCGACCGCAACCCACGTGACATAAAATGCATTTCGACGGCCCCATCCGGGGCGGCTAGATGGTTGCTGGATGGTCCTCTCGGGGCTTCCGCCCCGAGCTATGAACGCAGACTCCTCCGGAGCCATCCTGCTATTTAACCGTGTGGTTCGTGCCGTTCAGTTCATTCAGGGCCCGGTTGATCACGCGGACCGTGTACTTGCCATCGGCATACAACTCTTGCTTTGGCTCGAGCGCATCTCGCATCGAATCGATGACCGGCAACGCTTTCTCATCGATCTCATCGAGGACAATGGCGGCTTGCAGTCGCTCCCACTGCGCTCCGTCCGCCAATGTGTCCGCGAGGACGGAAAGAGCCTTGCTCGTGGCTTTGGGATTGCCGGAATGACAAAGCGCCCGGGCCGCGGCAACTCGTACCGTCACCGATTCGTCGGCAAGCCGTTCTTGCAGATCCATCAAATACGGGAGTTTGTCGATCTCGCCGCGAGCGAAAACGTTCCCGATCCCAGTCGCCCCCCAATAACGCACCGCCGAATCTCTGTCGTCAAGTGCAGCTCGCATGTCAGGCAGTGCCCCAGGGCCCTCGGATGCTGCGATTGACTATGGGGCGTCTCGACTGGCGAGCTCACTGTAGCCTGATTGTCGCAATACGGCATAATGGCTTCCCTTTTCGCTGGCTCGTTCGGCTAGAATCGGCTCTGGGATGAGCCCCAAGTCCTTGG
>NZ_JBICHO010000623.1:0-3872 GCF_043100905.1 Rhodopirellula sp. JB055
CCCGTCAGCATCCAAGTCGTACATGGATTGGCCGTTGAGCAACACTTGTCCGGATGTGGGTGACAACATCCCGCCTAACATCACCAACAGTGAACTTTTGCCACTGCCGCTGGGCCCGATCAACGACACAAAGTCGCCCTCGGGGATCTCCAACGTTGCGTCGTCGAGTGCCACCACTTGTTGGCGGTGCATTTCGTAGACCTTCGTAACATTCTGCATGGACAACATGGATCAAACCTCCTTGAATGACGTGACGGGATCGAGACGGGCGGCGTTGCGAGCGGGGAAGTAACTGGCCAACAACGTCGTGCCGACCGAAATTCCAATCGCCCAAACCGCCAGCATCGGCATCGGCAACACAGGCACATTGGCCAGGCGAGGTCCGAGCGTGACTGCCAGTGTGGTGCCGATCAGGAAGCCTCCGACTCCACCGGCGACCCCTAGCAACAAGGCTTTGAGCAAGAAGATTCGCAGGATCAATTTCGATTCTGCGCCAAGCGACATCAACGTGCCGATTTCACGGCGGCGTTCATAAACATTCGCGAACATGAAATTCGCGATGCCGGCGCCACCGATCACGACGATGATTGCGACAAAGATCATCGACAGCTTCTCCATCATGCCGTTGACCTTCTGCTGCGTGGCAACAACCTGAGTCACCGTCACGACTTTGGCTTCCGGCAAGAGGTTGTTGACGTTGTCGACCAAACCGGCCGAGATCTCTTTGCAGCAACCAACGATCTCGATGCAACTGACCACGGCATCTTTGCCCGACATTTCTTGTACCGTGTGCAGGTGAGCGAAGATGCGCGAGTCGTCCACCGTTCCTGTTTCGGGCAGCACGGCAACGACAGAAAACTGTTTGCCCATCAAATCCAGCGTTTGGCCTTCTTCGATTCCCAAGGACGCGGCGGTGTCAGAACCGACCAGCGTTTCATTGGTCGCCAAGTCGTCGATGACACGGTTGCGAACCAGCGTTTTCTTGTCTTCCGGTTCCGCCGTGCCGACGTCGATTGCTCCGCATCCGATGGGGCGAGAGAAGATCCCGGCACCGCCCCAAGCCGCCTTGGCCTGGAATTCGCTCTTGGGCAGGATGCCGGTCAAGGTAAACGAACGACCGTCCAGTTCCACCGGCACACACAACTTGGGCGATAGGTTGTCGACACCAGCTAGGTTGGACATCGTCAAACGCAAGGCATATTCCTCGGGGATGGTTGCGTTGTGAATGTCCGCGGAATAGTAATCCTGCAGCGTCACGGACTTGGGCAACACCAAGACGTTGGCGCCCAGGCTGTCCATTTCCCTCGCTACTGCCATTTCAGAGTAGTAGGTGATGTTCTTGATTGCGATGACCGTGGTGATTCCCAATAGGACTCCCACGAAAATCGTGATCATCTGACTCTTTCGCTCAAAGAGTTCTCGCCACACGAGCTTGTTGAGGTTCATAACGTTGTCTCCTTCCAATGTTGTTGTTCGTGGAGTTCGTGCCTACTTGGCGACGGGAGCACAATTGCCGCCTGGGCAGCACTGCTGGCCGGGGGCACACTGGCCATCGGGGCAGCAAGCCGAACTCGCAGCAGTCAGACGCTCGACGATTTCGTCTTTGGTGGCGTTCTCTGCAAACGTCGCGACCGGTTGGCCAGGAGGTGTTAAAACCACCATCACTCCCCTGCCAGCCGAAGCATCGACCTTCAACGATTGCAGAAAGCTCTGCTCGGATGCGTCGGTCGGATCGACGTTGACGATCTGAGTCGAGGCCGCGAAACGTTCGTCTTGCGTCAACGCATGAGCACCTTGGAAAGCGGTCGCGTGGGTGTCGCGTTTCACGCACAGCAGCACCAACTTGCGATCCTGCATTGCCTTCAAACAAGTCGCAGTCGCTGGACTGACGATCGCGTCCCGCAACTGTTGTTCTTGGAACGTTACCGGCAGGCCTCCGGTCACGGCACCGTTGGGAGCGATTGCCAAAGCCAGCGGCATCGGAGCCCGGCTGACACCGAACTGTTTCACGATGTCGGCGTTGTTCGGATCGGTGATCTGAACGCTGATTGCATCAGCCACATCGGACATCTTGGTCGTAGCTTGTTGAAACACGCCCTGCATCGATTGAGTCCGTTCGTCGTTCTGTTTCCAAAAGTAGACGAATAGGTACTTTCCTTCCTGGGACGCCTTTTGCATCGCCGCCCCGGCGGGCCCAGAAACAGAATGCGTGGGGAGCGTGCCTTCAGCTCGAGCCGTCACGGGAGCTAAACAGATGGCAGCCAAAGCCAAAGCTGCGATACCACGGACGTGCAAGTTCATGCGTTTCATCGGAAATCCTTCGCGTGATCGAAACGGAGTGCCCCGTTCAAAAGGGGGGCACCAGCGAAACGGCCAATCCATTTCACTGAATTCGCCTTGGCGAATGTGTTTTGTATATTCGCCCACGCAGATGCGAAAGGTCCAGGCCAATTCTCAAAAAGACGCGAGAGAATGGGCGGTTGATCGCGGGGGGCTCAATCCTTTGTGTCGCCTTGGTAGGCGCCTGCTGAATAGGTCAGTTCATAGCTGTGGGAATAGATTTCGATCAAGTTCCCAAACGGATCTTCGCAGTACACCATTCGATAAGGCTTCTCGCCGGGATAGTATTCGCGGATCGGCATCCGTTGCTTGCCACCATTTTCAACAATCTTTTTGGCAAGCCCTTCGACATCGGGATCCTGCACGCAGAAGTGGAACACGCCTGACTTCCAGTATTCAAAGTTGTTCTCCCGTCGCTCGGCGTTGTCAAACTCGAACAGTTCCACTCCGACACGGTCGCCGGTTGCCAGGTGCGCGATGCGAAAGCGCCCCCAGCCTTCTCCGAAGACATCGTTGCACATCACTCCGATTGCTGAATCATCGGCGACGATTTCAGTTGGAGGCATGATGACGTACCAACCAAGTGTCTTGGTGTAGAACTCCACGGCTTGGTCCAGGTCCGTAACTGAAATTCCAATGTGGGAGAACGTTCGTGGAAAAGTCATGTGCAACAGCCAATGAATGGAATGTGGAAGAGATCGACGGTGGAGAAGATGGGCAGCGACTGGAGCAAACGAATCACCCAGCGTTCACAACAAGGATGGTCAATCATCAAGGATGACCGACGGCCCAACAAGACTGGCCAGAACGATGCGGTCACTGAGCCCATTCGCTCGGTATTGTGCCCACCAGCACATCGCAGTGAACGCCGGCGGAGCATGGGGAAAAGGAACCAAACGTCCGGCCATCGCCGGTCCAACATTTGCAATCGCTTGGTTGGTCGGACAAACGGACGTTTGAACATTCTAAGATACCGGCACCGTTTGGTTCGTTGCCGCACATTGAATGAGGAGAGTGACTTTGAACGACGTGGCCGACGCGGCTTCCTTGATGATTTTGGGCGGCTTCCTGCTGGCCGGATTTGCGGCGGATGTGCTGGGGCGTCGGATGCATGTCCCAAGAGTCACGCTTCTGCTGTTGCTGGGATTCTTGGCGGGACCGTCGGGCTGGCAGTTGGTTCCCGAAGAAATCTCGCAGTGGTTTTCGTTTGCAACGCTGCTTGCGCTCAGCATCATTGGTTTTCATCTCGGGGAAAGGTTTCTTGGCAAACGCTTGCGAACGACGGGCAAACCGGTTGCGTTTGTGTCGCTGGCCGAAGTCGCCGGTTCCGCCGCGGGCGTGTTTCTCTTGCTGTGGGCGTTTGGCGTCCCCATCCCGTTGGCGTTGTTGCTCGCCAGCGTGGCACCGGCAACCGACCCGGCCGCGACGATGGATGTTGCCAGCGGAACGTCCTCGAAAGGTCCGCTGACGGATACTTTGTTGGGCGTTGTGGCGATTGACGATGCGTGGGGAGTGATGTTGTTCAGTCTGCT
>NZ_JBICHO010000624.1:0-3469 GCF_043100905.1 Rhodopirellula sp. JB055
CAGCGAGGTACCGCGTGCTATTTCAACGAGTCGGTGTTTACCTCGCTCACGCGTCGGGTAGTGAACTCGGGCAAGTCAACAAACCACTCGTCGTTGGCAGCTGGCCCAGCGGAACAATGGAGACGATTGTTCTGCACTGGCGGGGTGACGGACTTGGGAGTCCATCGTACGGGACTTGAGATTTGGGATGCCGCCCCGCTTTCTGCAGGCTGCCCCGCCACTGCGTTGGCAGGTTACAATGGTGCCCCATTCAAAAGCCGTTTGGCTGGTCCTGAGTCGATGCCTTTGACACGTTGCCGATGACACACCGTCCTTCCGAATCTGCTACCGACAAAAGTCTCGGTCCCGGCCGGGATCGATCCTGCGATTCTGTCGCCGAAGAGGGCCTGCAAGATCGTGGTCTTGTAATGATCCTTCGCCTCGCCGCGTTTTTGTGTTTCGCTGGTTGGACGTGGGGGCATTATTACTGGGAGGGCCCCTACGGCGTGTTGCTGTGGCAAGACGCGACGTACAGTTTCGCGGAATGGTGGGGGATCAGTTGGGACGAATTCGTAGGAACCGGTGCTGATGATGGGTGGGTGCAAACCTGGCTCTCGCGAATCACTTGGTTGTACCTCGGTTGCACGGTGTTGACGTTGACCGTGCGTCGGCAGTCCACCCTTCAGATGGCCGCGTTGATCGGCGGCAGTGGATTGCTGGTCGTGCTCAGCTACGCGAAGTATGTCAGCGCCCAACGCCAGTTCCCCATGTTTTTAGAGCATGGCGGTCAGATGCTCACACCGATTCTATTGGTTCTGGCATTGAAATTCGGTGCTCGCCACCGGATCACGGTGGTGACCGCGATGGTCGCCTTGGTCGCCACCTTCGCCGGACATGGTTGTTATGCGCTTGGGTGGTGGCCGACACCGCCGTTCTTCTATGGCATGATCTCGGTCTCGCTCGGCGTCGAATACGAAACCGCGAATACCATGCTGCGAACGTTTGGTGCGTTGGACTTTGTCGTGTGCGCGGCCATTTTTGTACCGGTGCTGCGTCGGTGGGCGGCAGGTTACGCCACGCTTTGGGGATTCCTCACCTCGGCGGCGCGGCCCGTTGCTGGGATGTCGATGAGTCTAAACTACTGGGGCGCGGACCAATTCCTACATCAAGCCGTGTTGCGTGCGCCGCATTTTCTGATTCCTCTGTACTTGGTCGTTTTTTGGCATCGGCAGGCTTCCGTTTCGCCCGCTGCCGGCAAACCGGCTTCAACGCCACCCGTCCAAGACGCCCCACTGGGCGTCGAACTCACCTCATGAAGATCAACTTGTTGTCCCCTTTAGGAACCATCATGAAGTCATTGAATCGTCTGGCACTTTGTTGCCTGGCACTGCTGATCACCGCCAACTCGGTTTTTGCGCAAGGAGGAAACCGGGGGCGACGGCGAGCCGATCTGAGCATCCCGGAGGTCGCGAAAAAAGACGTGATCTGCTTCGCGCTCTACACGGTTCACGACAAAACATTGAAGCTGACGGCGCAGTTGTACCCGCTGGGCGCCAGCGATCCCAAAGTCGCTCGGCTGGAAATCGAAAAGGATGGTCAATGGACTGAAGTTGCCAAAGCGAATGTGATCGAGCGTGGTTGGACGGTTCCCTTCCGGGTGGGGAACTGGGACGACACGAAGACGGTCAAGTATCGCGTCGCGCATGGCACGGAAGCGTTCTATGAAGGCACGATTCGCCGCAACCCGGTCGACAAGGAAGAGATTGTTGTTGCGGGATTCACTGGCAATTCAATCCAGCCTGCTCACGGTGGTGACATCTCACGTCAGGACTTGATTGACAACGTCAACAAAGTCGACGCCGACGTGCTGTTCTTTTCCGGTGACCAAGTTTACGACCACAATCGTCACTATGCGGCTTGGTTGAAATTCGGACGCGAATTCGGCGACATCATCAAAGACCGTCCCACCGTTTGCTTGCCCGATGACCATGATGCTGGCCAGCCCAACCTGTGGGGTGAAAGCGGGAAGATTGCGACGCTTCCCGGTGCCGCTGATGGAGGTTACCTGCAACCCGGTGTCTATGTGCAAGAGGTCGAGCGGGCTCAAACCAGCCATCTACCCGACCCCGTCGACCCGCACAAAATTGGTCAAGGCATCGGCGTCTACTTCACCAATCTGAATTGGGGAAACATCGATTTAGCAATTTTGGAAGATCGCAAATTCAAGACTGGACCTGCGGGACGTGTGCCGAAGCAGGGGCCTCGTCCTGATCACATTCGCAACCCAGATTACGATCCCGCCAGTGTCGACGTGGAGGGAGCGATTCTGCTCGGCGAACGTCAGTTGAATTTCCTGGAGAAATGGGCGAAGGATTGGACCGAAGCGGACATGAAGGTGGCTTTGTCACAAACGATATTCTGTGGCGGAGCCCACATTCACGGTGCGGCGAACGGTCGTTTGCACGCGGACATGGATTCCAATGGATGGCCTCAAACCGGACGCAATCGGGCTCTCGAAGAACTTCGAAAAGCGTTCGCGTTTCACTACGCCGGTGACCAGCACTTGGCGACTATTTTCCATCACGGCATCGACGAATACCGCGATGCGATTTGGTCGTTCTGTGTCCCATCGATCGCCAACTTGTACTTGCGATGGTGGGAACCCACCGAGCCCGGTGAAAATCGCGAGCCGGGAGCTCCGGAATACACGGGCGATTCCTTGGATGGATTTGGCAACAAGGTCACCAACTACGCGGCCGCTAATCCCGAAAAGAAACCCGCTGGCAATTTGCTGAACACCCGAGCGGCTGGGTTTGGGATCGTGCGATTCAACACCAAGACCCGCGACATCACCATGGAATGCTGGCCTCGAAACGTGGATGTGACCGATCCGTCGGCCAAACAATATCCCGGTTGGCCGCGCACGATCTCGCAGTTCGACAACTACAACCCGCCATCGTGGGGCAAACTCGGCGAGATCACCTTTGACGTGGAAGACCCCGTGGTTCAGTTGATCGACGCCAGCACAAACGAAGTGCTGTACACCGTTCGAGTGGCTGGCAGTTCCTTCCAGCCAGGAGCTCCGAAAGGCAAGGCGTTCATCGTCAAAGCGGGCAAGGACGCACCCGAAACCGTCGTCGTGAAAAACGCAACGGTGGGCAGCGAGCCCGTCACCGTGAAGCTCGATTGAACGTCGGGCCCAGGCGTCTGTCTGCGTCAGAGTAGAACAGTTGTCCTCAACTGTTCGCGTGCTGGGGTGGAGTCGTCGAGTGGCATGACGCGATCGCGAGCGAGCTTGACGCAGAGGCGGGGAGTCGCGGAGACGCAGAGGAGCGTTCAAACAGAGTAGAACAGTTGTCCCCAACTGTTCGCGTGCTGGCGTGGAATCGTCGAGTGGCGTTGCGCGATCGCGAGCGAGCTTGACGCAGAGGCGGGGAGTCGCGGAGGCGCAGAGGAGCGTTCAAGCAGAGTAGAACAGTTGTCCCCAACT
>NZ_JBICHO010000625.1:0-3983 GCF_043100905.1 Rhodopirellula sp. JB055
CGAGGCGACGAGTCCTGAACGGGCTCGAAATCCAAGGACTCGTCGCCTCGTCCATTACGATCACCCCTCACTCTTTACTTTGACAGAGCACTCGAAACTTCGGTCGGCAATGTGTGAGCCGCCGGCAAACGCAACGTGAAACAACTTCCGCTGCCAAGCTTGCTTTCGCACACCAGTGTCCCGCCCAGGGTCGTCGCGATTCGACTGGCGATCGCTAGCCCCAACCCGGTTCCCGCGATCCCGCGACGGCGCGCTAAGTCCGAACGAAAGAATGGATCGAACAACTTGGAAACGTCCTCCTCGCTGATCCCGGTCCCAGAATCCTCGACCTGAATGAACGTCTCGTCGTTTTCCTGAAACGCGCGAACCACAATCGGCGATCCCGGTTCACTGTACTTGACCGCATTGCCAACCAAGTTGTCGATCACACGTGCCAGTAACGCCGGTGTCGCCCGCACTGAGGCTCCTTCCGGCAGCGAAATCTCCATTTGGAAATCCGAACCTCGTTCCTCCAAAGGCCACGTTGACTGCTGACTTTCCAACCAAGGTAGAAGCTCAAAACAACGCAGTGCCGGCGACGAAGAATCGCGATCACTGCGAGCCAGGAATAACAGCGACTCAACGATTTCCTGCAACGATTGCGTTTTGTTTCGCAACATCGACAAAGTCGTTTGGTACTCGCTGTCGCTGCGTGGGCGCCGCAGGGTCACGTCGATTTGTCCCAGCAGCACGGTCAACGGTGTTCGCAATTCGTGCGCGGCTTCTCCCGCGAATCGGCGCTGCTGATTAAACGCTTCTTGCTGTCGCCCGAGCAACCGATTGAACGCGGTCGCTAGCTCGGCCAATTCATCATGCGAGTTCGTGTTTGTCAGCCGCGAATCGAAATCGGCCCCCGAGATCGCTTGGGCTTGTTCCGCCATCGCCGCAACGGGACGCAGTGCTTTTCGAACCACCCATTGCCCCATTAACGCGGCGATCGACCAAGCCAGCAAAGGCAGCAGCGTGACCAACAACATCAACCGAAACAGAATCGCATCGCGAGGGGCCGTCGGTCGTCCCACCACCACCTTCAACTGGTCAAATTCGTCCAATTCCCGCAGCAATCGAACGGGCCGTGGTGCTGCCACTTGCCGGCTCATCATCACCCAGCCATCGGACACCGTCGTTTCTGCCGCCAGCCCCGTTTCAACATCCGGTCCCAACGGGATCGATGTGAACGCGGCCAGCCCCTCAACTCTTGACACGAATTCTTGATCGATTGCTCGAGAGCGTTCGACGATCACACCGTCGTCACCGATCACCACCCAGTGCACTGCACCAAATTCATTGTGCACGCCAAAGTCGATCGAGTGTTCCAACGGTTGCCATTTGACTTCCGTTTCTTCAACTTCGGCAGCCGCGACGAGCGACTTCAGAACGCTGCTCAGTTCGTCATCAAACCGCGAATGAATGTGCTGGCTGGTGATGGAATAGAACACCAGCGAATACACCGCCAGGATGACTCCAAGCGCTGTCAAAAAGAAAATGCAAACCCGATTGGTGAGACTCATGCGTTCACGGCGATGATTCCAGAATGTATCCCTGACCGCGACGAGTCTGGATCACTCGCGGGCCGACCTTTTCTAGTTTGCGCCGCAAGTCCTTCACGTGCACTTCCAGCGTGTTGGACATGCCGTCAAAATTTTCGTCCCAAACCGTCTCGTAAATCCGTGTGCGTGACAAAACCCGTCCGGGGTTCCGCACAAACATTGTCAACAAAGAAAACTCTTTGGCCGTCAAATCCAACGGCACCTCACTTCGAGTGGCGCGTTGCTGAGCCAAATCGATTCGGATGTCTTGGTATTCCAGATGCAACGAATCAGATTGGCCTTGGCGTCGCAGCAGCGACCGCACGCGAGCCAACAATTCCTCAAACGCAAACGGCTTGGTCAGGTAATCATCCGCACCCGCATCCAATCCCGTCACCCGTTCGTTGACACCATCGCGAGCGGTCAGAAACAAGACAGGCGTCGAGCGGTTCTTCTGACGAAAACGACGCAGGATTTGCAGCCCATCCTCGCCAGGCAACCACCAATCCAAGATGACAAGATCCCAGGTCTCCGACTGCAATCGCAACCACGCGTGGCCACCATCCTCACAATGAACGACGGAATAGCCCTCTTCGGTCAAACCTCGCACCAGAAAATCTGCGATTCCTGGCTCATCCTCGACCACCAGCACTCGCACGCTCATTGGACTGCTCGCTGCATTGCAATTCACCTCGATTCAAATCACCGACCAACCGATGGCCATCAAAAACTTCTTGAGCAACAGACACACCAGTCTGGTCATCCACCTAAGCCAGGCATGAACTCAAGATGAAGATTTCTTTATCCACGCCGCCAATCAATGCACGTTCGATGGTTGTCGTCGTGGATGAGGCGACGAGTCCTCCCGTTTCTCACCGGGCGGCTTGCGCCACACCGCCAACATCGTCACTGGTTGTCCACACGTTGCGAAGCAGTTTTCCAAGTTGCGAAGCAGTTGTCCAACTCGATCCACACCAAGTTTTTGTTCTCACATAAAGCCTGTTTTAGATTCGCTTCAGCAAGAATTCAGCGTGCCCGGCGATAGTAGGAAGACCTTTCACTTGTCGTCTACTTGCGAGAACCAACATGATCAGCCTGATCTTCGTCGTCCAGTCCACCGCCATCGTCTCCGCCCTCATTCTGTTGCTGGTCAGCCTAACCGCTTACCTCAAATGACCAGATCGATTCAGAGTTCCGGCCCGACGATCTTTGGCAATTGCCGATAAAGAAATCTTGGCATCACCGCCAAGAACCCGTCAGAAACCGGGTCGTGCTCGATCGCCAAACCGACACCGACCAAGCGAGCCGATTCGCGAATTCGGTGCAAGACATCGTCGCGCCGTGGCCCCAACGGTTCGCTTCGCACGACGACCGGCAATCGGTCATACGTGGCGGATGTCCCAACCCACCAATGCGATGAATCGACCTCGCGAATTTGCAAACCCATCGGATCCAAGGTGCGGTTGAGCATCTTCCCGGCGGGAACTTTGTTGCCTGGTTCCCCCGCGTACGCCATCACCAGTTGCCCCGGTGACAAACGACGTCGTTGAGCGTCCGTCCAGTTGATAACGCAGGTCGCTTGATTCACCCGAGCGGTTCGTCGCAACAATCCCGCCATCGCAATCGCAGTGTCCAACTGCGAACCTGGGTCGCCCTCAACCAGTTCCGGCCAAGCAGGCGGCAAGCCGTCATCGATCAATTCCTCCGTAGGCCGATGAACGTAAGCCGCGGTCCAGCGCGACATCACCTCGTCACCCAGCATCGGCTCGTGTTGCCGCATCTGACGCAACGATTCCGTCGTCAAACAACGCAGGTGCAGCGCGTCACGCGGCTCCAGTTCCACGGCCGATGTCAGTCGATCCAAAAGCAATTCCGCCGACCCGCGTTCAGCACCGAAATCATCCAGCTCCACCAACGCTTTCGTTTGTGCCTGCAGCGTTTCCATCGGCAAGGTTAGATTCAGCCGGTCGTCCTCCATTTCAATCTTCAAACCCGCTGTACGAGCCGCGTCGCCCAGCAATTGCCCCATCGTCGTCCAGCCCTTCACATTGGTTGCCACCGCTTGCCTCAGATCCGTTCCGGCCAAATCCATGGACACCCAGTCCAACTGGATTGGAATCAAGGTGGCTTCGCCGATGAACAGAACCAAATCCGACAAGGGATACCCTTTGGTGCTGATCGCCAACCGCATTTTCAGCGCCGTCTCAATGTCGACTTCCTTTGGCGGAGTCGCGATCAGCATCGGATCAACAAACTCATTCGCCGCCACGTCCAACACAACGTCCTCCAGTACCGGTGCCTCCGACATCGGCGGGGCATCCGGCGGCTGGCCCGGCATCTCCAACAACTTTTGAAACTGAGCGAATTCAGGCGGCAATTCCATCACCGGATCGGGTTTCTCTTCCTCGGCAGGCG
>NZ_JBICHO010000626.1:0-5252 GCF_043100905.1 Rhodopirellula sp. JB055
CCGATCAATGACCCCGATCG
Source organism: Rhodopirellula sp. JB055 (assembly GCF_043100905.1). Taxonomy (NCBI): domain Bacteria; kingdom Pseudomonadati; phylum Planctomycetota; class Planctomycetia; order Pirellulales; family Pirellulaceae; genus Rhodopirellula; species Rhodopirellula sp. JB055. Next base: position 21 of record NZ_JBICHO010000626.1, read on the forward strand.
TGGCGTCGGCTGATTGGATTCAACTTTCCAAAAATCGATGTGCTGCGTCGCAAAATTCATCCGCAGCATTCGTGGTTGTTTTGGATCGTAAATGCATCCTGCACCGGGGAACGGCGAAGGCTCGAAGACCGTGATTTCCATTCGCGACAATTCTTTTGTCGACAATTGTTGCGACAGAGCATCGAGGCACTGCAAACCACGGGGCCCGCATCCGACGATGGCCAAACGCGTGCGCGTCTCGTTTGAATTGTCATTGGTCACCGAATAATCGACAACGCTACCACCTGAAATCGCAACGCTCATGCTTTCACTCCTTCAAACAAATGAAACGAGGAAGAACCGACCAGACAGTTGAGTTCCTCGCTGGTGCATCCCAGCGACTCCGAAGCCCACTCGTCGTTGAAAACTGTTTCCAGGTAACGCGTGCCCGAATCGTGCAGCACCGCGACGCAGCGTTTGCCCGCGAATTGTTCTTGCATTTTTCCGACGCTCATCAGAACTCCACCCGCTGACCCTCCGATCAACAAGGCTTCTCGCTGAGCCGCCCGGCGACATCCGACAACACATTCCAAATCTGTCACCCGAACGAGATGTTCAAACGATTGCCCCGCCGCCAATCGCGGCTCCTTCCCCGCTCCCAAGCCGGGAATTTTGCGAGGCCCGGATGACCCGCCGAACAGAACACTGCCAACGGAATCGACCGCCACGACCTGGACGTCACGTCCTCTTGAGTTCAGATAGTCGCGGCAACCTTGTGCGGTTCCGGTACTACTCGTTGCCACGAATAAAGCGTCAAACTCTCCATTGAGTGCCTCATCAATCTCCCGGATGGTGCCTTCGAAATGCGAACGAGGGTTATCCAGGTTGGCGTACTGATTGGGCCAAAAACTGTTGGGTGTTGTCTCGATCAGCTCGCAAACTTTCGCGATGCGGGCCGCCAAGAAGTCGCCACTGAGCGGCTGAGTGACCAACTCAATCGTGCCGCCGAGTGCCTCGATGATTGCAAGGTTTTGCTTCTGAGCACGAGGGTCTACGACGCAGATGAAGTTCAATCCGTGGTACCGACATGCCTGGGCCAACCCGATCCCCATGTTTCCGGATGTTGACTCAATGATGGTGGTGCCTGGGCCGATTTCACCTCGCGCCAGTGCCTCGGATAGCATCTTGGCCGCGGGACGGTCTTTGGCACTGCCACCCGGATTTGCCGCCTCCCATTTGACGAGCAACTCGATGTCAGGCCGGTCCAGGAATCGATTGAGTCGAACCAATGGTGTTCCGCCGATCGCATCGAGGACGCCATTGCAAACTCGGGAAGAATGTTCGTTCATACTTGGTTGGCTCAGGTGCAGAAATTTGATTTGCTTCGTTTAAAGCAATCACTGTGCCAACGCATTGGTTCGCTTCTTGGAGACACGGGCCTCAAGCCTCCCGCGTTCTTCGTTTTGTCGCATCTTGGTCGCAACACCCCACGTAAACGTTGCGAAAACGACGTGGTCGCCAATCTTGCCTTCTCGTTTTGATTCCGAAACTGAAATCAGTGCAAGCGAATGCCGTCGCCATGCCAGAGGACTCGCAGGTCATCTTTCGACCACTGTTCCAGCCCCACCGAAGGGTCGCCCACAAGCATTCGTTGCCCGTCACTGGTCAATCCAAACGCAACGACACTGTGCCCCATGCCTGGGATCCATCCCCATTGGTCCGCGTAGCGTCGGTCGTCGACACCATAGGGCAGCTTCACTGCCATCAAGACGGGCCAATCGTTTTGGTTCCACATCTCGTCGAGTGTTTCATCCAGCACCTCGAGCGATCGACCTCGTTGGTCAGCGACCAATTTGATGCCCCGATACAGACCGAGTGTCGGTGTGCCACTGGAATCCGTCAGGCACAGCGGAATCAGATCGGACTCGGAAACGTCAATGCCTTCCGCCCGAAACAACGTCGCCGCGGCCGCAGGACTGCACGTGGCCCAAGAGGTCTGCATGGCAACGCCGTTGTTCCATTGATCCCCACCTTCAGGAGCCGGGCGAATGGCAATGGAAAGCAGCGGCCATAGGATCGCGGTGGCTGAGCCCATTCCCAGAAGGGTCGCCAAAACAGCGCGGCGCCAAACAGGCGTGTTGGGAAGACGCAACGCCCAGCCCGCCGCCAGTGCCGCAAAGATGGACGCAAAGTTCGTGTAGACGATCGCCGCTGAATCGGACACGTACCGAGCCCAGAAAAGTTGGCCCGACGCGTAGAACAAGAAGTAAACCATCGCGAGAACGGCAAGCGACAAGAACAACATCACGCGTTGCCCCTTGTCGGAATAGGCAATCGCAAATGCGAACCACGCCGCCGCAATCGACAGACCTGCCATCACCAACATTGCGATCATCAAATCAGTTGCTATCAACTGTTCTTCTCCTCTGCTGAAGTCATCTAAATTGCGATCGACCGCCTGCGAAACCAGTCGCGGGAACGATACTCATGGATCATTGCTACGAGATCGACGCAATTCTCACGCCGTCACCGGACGAGGCGTCGCACGACCGGCTTTGCGTCGACCGCAAATCAGCCACTTCGCTCGGTTAACGTTCTCTCGAGCATGTCGCAATAACGACCCTGAACATCTTTGATCTCCGTCCAAGCAAAACTACATGACGTAGGCTTCCAGCTTGTAAACCGCGCAATCACAAGTCGGAAGCCGATGCCACACATTCAATAGGTCACTTCTTCAAGCGTTGCTGCTCCGCCGGAAAGCCTCCAACGTATCGCGTTTTGATCGAAGTGTCAGCGTGGCACGCGATCTGCATCCGTTGCCCCGCGAAGTTCTAAATCGCACAAAAATTGAGGACAATGATATGAGTGACCAAACACTGAACAAGAAACGTATTGCCTTTCTCGCGACGGACGGCTTCGAGCAAGTCGAATTGACCAAGCCATGGGACGCGATCAAGTCCGCTGGCGCAGAAGTCGTTTTGGTTTCGCCAAAGGACGGAAAGATCCAAGGCATGAACCACGATGAAAAGGCCGACCAATTCACGGTGGATCAAAATGTCAGCAATGTTTCCGCCGAAGATTTCGACGGATTGGTATTGCCCGGCGGCGTGGCCAACCCAGACGCACTCCGAACCTGCCAAACTTCGGTCAGCTTCATTCGTGACTTCTTCAAACAACACAAACCCGTTGCTGCTATCTGCCATGGGCCGTGGACTTTGATCGAAGCGGACGTTGTCCGTGGCCGCCGTGTCACGTCCTGGCCAAGCCTGAAGACTGACCTGAAAAACGCAGGCGCCGAATGGGTCGACGAGGAATGCGTGTGTGACGAAGGACTGGTGACCAGTCGCAACCCCGATGACTTGCCAGCCTTCTGTGACAAAGCGATCGAAGAATTCGCTGAAGGAAAGCACGCCGCCCAAACGGTCTGATCCGTGCACCGCTTCAACAGGCCAGTTCCTTTGAGCTGGCCTGTTTCTATTTCAGGTCCGTCTCTACGAAACTCGGAAACTCAACATGGCCTACGCACAACCGCTCTCCATCAATGAAGCTCCCGACGAAGCCAAACCAATTCTCGAAGCGATCGAAAAGAAGTTCGGTCAATCGATGAACATCTTCAGCACGTTGGCACATCAGCCGGACGTGTTGGCCGGCATGACTCAGATCAATGATGGCCTTGAGAATGACCTGCCGGCGAAATATCGCGAACTTGCCTACTACAAAGCGTCCCAGTTGAACTCATGCGACTACTGCTCGCACTACCATCGCCAAGCCGCGAAGAAGGCGGGATTGTCCGATGAACAACTCGATTCAATGAACGTGAGCGGCGGCGATTTGCTTGATGAAAAAGAACAAGCCGTTCTGAAATACGCCGAACAACTGACGACCAAAGCGAACGTCGATGCTTCCGTCGTGAAGGAACTCAAGTTGTTCTTGAACGAAAAACAACTCGTCACCCTCGCTGCGGCGGTCGCTCTTGCGAATTTCACGAATCGCATCAATCACGGATTGGACATTGAACTGCCATGAGCAGCAAACAATTTGACTTGGTGGTTCTGGGAACGGGGCCATCCGGCGGAACCGTCGCCACCAAAATCGCGAAATCGGGCAAGCGTGTTGCACTGGTCGACTCCCGAACCTTTGGCGGCACGTGCGCGCTGCGTGGATGCAACCCCAAAAAGGTCTATGTCAATGCGGGGCAATTGGTCGACCAAGTCCGCCGGAGTAAAGGGAAGCTGGTCGCAGATGCGACCGTCAACATCGACTGGCAGCAACTCCACGCTTTCAAAACCGAATTCACGCACCCTGTCGCAGACAATTCAGAACAGTCCTTTCGAGAAGCGGGGATCGAGACGTTCCACGGCGTCGCTCGGTTCATCTCGCCCGATACGATTGATGTCGTGGGAACGAAACTGACTGCCGATCGATTTTTGATCGCCACAGGTGGGCGACCTCGGGAACTCACGTTCGATGGAGCTGAACATATCACTCGAAGCGATGAATTCCTTGAACTGGAATCCATGCCCGAACACGTTGTCTTCGTCGGTGGTGGATACATCTCCATGGAATTCGCAGGCGTGGTTGCCCGTGCAGGCTGTCGAGTCACTGTGATCGAGCAGAATGATCATGTGCTGGCTGGGTTCGATCCCGATCTCGTCAAGCAACTGACCGAATCGCTCCAGGATCACGGAATCCGCTTTCGGTTGAATGCAGAAATCATTGGCGTCGACAAATCTTCGGACGGTTACTTGCACGTTCATCTTGCGAAGGAAGATCCGCCAATCAAATGTGGTTTGGTGGTTCATGGTGCGGGACGAGTCCCGAACATCGACGAACTCGCCCTCTCACGAGCCGAGATTGAGCACAGTGCAAAAGGGATCGCAGTCAACGAGTTCATGCAAAATCCAACCAATCCGCGAGTCTTCGCCACAGGCGACTGCGCCGACACCGGAATGCCTCAACTGACTCCGGTTGCGAACGAAGACGCACGCATCGCTGCGAAGAATTTGTTCTCTGAAACTTTGGAACGAACACCGGACTACGGCCACGTCCCCAAAGTCGCGTTCACGATTCCAAGCATCGCATCAGTTGGGTTGTCCGAAGAAGCCGCTCGCAACAGCAACGACAACCTGACGGTTCTCAGCGACGACACTTCGTCGTGGGGCAGCGTTCGCAAAACTGGAACGACGGTGGCCGGCTACAAAATCCTCGTCGATTCTAAAAACGATAGGATTCTCGGAGCACACCTGCTCGGCC
>NZ_JBICHO010000627.1:0-3398 GCF_043100905.1 Rhodopirellula sp. JB055
CAAGCCGACCTGATCACCATGCCGGAAGCCTGGAAAGTCCTCAACGAGCTGTCACGATTCCAGTTGCCGATCGAAATCACCGAGTTTGATGTCGACACACGTGACGAAGCCACTCAAGCCCAGTGCACTCGCGATTTTCTCACGCTGGTGTTCGCCCATCCCGCGACCACCGGGTTCACGACATGGGGTTTTTGGGAAGGCGACATGTGGCGTCCCCACGGCGCCATGATTCGCGAAGATTGGTCGACCAAACCGAACGGCCAAGTCTGGGAAGAGCTGATCTTCCAAGACTGGTGGACCGACCAAACCGTTCAAACAAACGCCGAAGGCATCGCCACCGTCCGAGCCTTTCGTGGCACCCATCGCGTTCAAGCCGAAGCCCAGGATTGGGCACGGATTCGAACCGTGAATCTGCTCGAAGACGAAACCGTCACCTTGCAAATTGGAGTTGGCGGTGAGTGACCTGCCACCGCTTCCGTCGGAACAATTGCTGATCGATCATCTGGCTTCTTCCACACGTTCATCGCTCGCCTCCGCGATCGTGATGTCACCGGGCCGTGGACAAGCCGCCAATGCACTGGCTGCTGCATTTCCAAACAGCAAGATCACAAGCTGGTTCGTGGATTTGCACCGCGCCGAACGGGCTCGCGAGGTGACCTCCGAAGACGTTCATGTGATCTGCCAACCCGATCTTCCCGACACCTCGTGGGAACTCGCTTTGCTGCCAGTCTTGAAAACCGGCGAAGCGGAAATGAATCGCGACCTGATCCATCAATCCTGGCAGCGGCTGACGATCGGTGGCGAACTGATCGCCGCGGTCAACGCTCCCAAAGACACGTGGTTGCTGAACCAGTTGCAGGCTCTCGGTCCCAAAGTCCGATGCCACGATCACGCGACCGGACGTGTCTACGTCGTGCGAAAATCATCTGAGACATTCAAACCGAAAACCTTCGACGCCGAATTCACTCACCGAGTCGACGATCGCATCCTGACCGTGCATTCTCGTCCGTCGGTGTTCTCTCATCGTTCCGTCGACCGAGCCGCCGCGGCAATGATCCGGCACGCGCCGATCCCCGAAGGCTCCACAGTGCTGGAACTCGGATGCGGCAACGGAGCCGTCGCAATGGCAGCCGCCGTGCGAACACAAACCGGTCACGCATACGCTGTCGATTGCAATTCGCGAGCCGTCCAGTGCACCGAGCGAGCGGCAGCCCAAAACCAGATCACCAACCTGACCGCCATCGTCAATCACGATGGAGAGTTGCCGGACGTGCCAGCTTGCGACATCGCGTTGCTCAACCCGCCGTACTACGGCGACTTCCGAATCGCCGAGCATTTCATGGTCACCGCCGCGAAGAAACTGCGATCGGGCGGAGAAGCCTACGTGATCACCAAACAAACCGATCGCTACCTCGAATACGACTGGTGGCCGTTGGAAATGGCCGACCGAAAGACCGCCCAGTCCTACGACCTGCTGCGTTTCACCCGCGAGTGAGCGTGTCTGCATGAGTCCTTGGCTTTCATCGATTCTGGGCAACCCACTCAGAGCGTCTTGCCGAATGACTTCTGCCACAGGATGGAACCGGAGTGAGTGCCCGGCGGCTGAGACCGAGCATGGCCACTCCCATCAGCCGGAACACGATCGCGTCCGATTCCGAATCGCTGGTCACCGACAAAAAATCGATGATGAGGCCGAAGTGAGAATGAGCAATGGGTGTTGGGTGTCACCAGCCGGCGATCTGCTACCCCAGTTCTCCTGGGCATGCGTTTGGGCAAAAGAACTCCGTCCCGTTTGATCGGTCCTCAGTCCCGCACAAGGGTTTCGACGCAGAGTCGCGAGAGGCGGTGAGGCGCAGAGGGACCAAACGGGATATCAGGCGTTACCGCTCTCCCCTGCGCCTCTGCGACTCCCCACCTCTGCGTCAACTTCTTTCAGAATGGAGCGAGATCCATGGGACGGTGGTCATTGTTGAGAGGATGCGTCTGATTTTGACCCCGCCCCCCCTTCTCTTCGTCGTCCAAAACAGGCTGCTTCCTATTCTTCTTTTGATTGGACACCCGAAACTACCCCCATCCCCTTTGGCCAACGACGTTTCAACGCGTAGGATGGACACTCTTGCCCGTCTGAGTCGGCCAAGACCACCCATCACAACCCGACGCGTGATCGAGGAACGCCTCCAACTCCCACGACGGCCCCATCCGGGGCGAATCCCAGACGCCAGCCACCATCTATTTTTCGAACGTCCCTTGCAGCGACATAGGCCATACCGAACGAAGCAAGCTACGGCAGGAGACATTGTTTTCAGTGGCCAGCCACGCTCCCTAACTCGCCACCTCAGTTCGCTGGACTGGAAAAGGTGTCGGGACTGGAAAAGGTGTCGGACACCGAATTGGGTGATTGGGTAATATTTCGTTTCATCGCTTCAGTTTCTTTGGGCGTCCGCGTGGTCGCACCGTTGACTCCAGGCCGAACCGACGTTTCAACCCGTAGGATGGACACTCTTGCCCAAGACCAGTTGATTCCCCATCCAAGCCCCAGGCCTGAATGGCCGACACAACCATTGCCGGGGACGTCAGTCCCCGGTTCCGTGAACTCCTAAAACCCACCAAGCCCCGAAGGGGTGACAGAGACCGGGAACGGAGATTCCTCTGTCGCCCCTCTCGGGGCTGCCCATCGACCAAGGCCCATGCACCGGGGCCTCACGGCCCCGGCAATGGTTCTGCCGCCCCTATCGGGCCTTGCCAGTGGAAGAACAACACCGCGTCCAACGTGCCAACCCATCCAGCGCCCTTCGGCTGCCTCAACACTCTGCCCAGCGGCTCACCATCACTCGCCCAAGACCAGTTGATTCCCCATCCACGCCCCAGGCCTGAAAGGCCGACACAACCTTTGCCGCGGACGTCAGTCCCCGGTTCCCTGAACTTCTAAAACCCACCAAGCCCCGAAGGGGTGACAGAAACCGGGAACGGAGATTCCTCTGTCGCCCCTCTCGGGGCTGCCCATCGACCAAGGCCCATGCACCGGGGCCTCACGGCCCCGGCAATGGTTCTGCCGGCCCTATCGGGCCTTGCCAGTGGAAGAACAACACCGCGTCCAACATGCCAACCCATCCAGCGCCCATCGGCTGCCTCAACACTCTGCCCAGCAGCTCACCATCACTCGCCCAAGACCGGTTGATTCCCCATCCAAGCCCCAGGCCTGAAAGGCCGACACAACCTTTGCCGGGGGCGTCAGTCCCCGGTTCCCTGAACTCCTAAAACCCACCAAGCCCGGAAGAGCTGACAGAGACCGGGAACGGAGATTTCTCTGTCGCCCCTGTCGGGGCTGCCCATCGACCAAGGCCCATGCACCGGGGCCTCACGGCCCCGGCAATGGTTCTGCCGGCCCTATCGGGCCT
>NZ_JBICHO010000628.1:0-4128 GCF_043100905.1 Rhodopirellula sp. JB055
GAGCGTAGTGGGCCGACAGAATCACGCCATCTTCGATGATCATGTTGGCGGATTCGTAGTGCGGGTTGAACAGCAATTCATGCTTGGTTGGATCCGCCAGGTCCTCAGGGGCACATCGAAAGATGCCACGGTCATGAGGCATCTTGCCGTTGTTTCCGTTGGCATCGGAGGCCCAGTAGAGTTGCCCGTTGACGAAGTTGAGTCCGCCGGATTTATATCGAGAGTTCGAATTGACGGACACCAAGATTTGCCAATCCCACGCATCGTTCGCAGCGTCGTACGTGCCACGAAGCCAATGGCATTCTTGGTGATTGTTGCCACCGGCGTCGATGCGATCGTGGTCACCCGTGCAAGCGTAGAAAGCGTTCTCAGCGGGATTGTATGTCACGCAGTGAACGTGCCTGCAGACGACCGGGTTGTCAGGGTCGCCGAGTAGGTCATCGGGACCGGCACCGGGTTGCTGGAACGTTGGACTTATACCAAATGAGTAGGCAATTTTGACGGACTCGCCTTGGTCGGTCGAATAGTAAATGTTGACTGGCACGGCTCCACCCAGCACGTTGCAGTAGTTGCCCCACACCAACATTTCTGATCCATTCACGTCCCAGGTGTGGACACCATCGAGTGGATGAAAGTACCAACCCGGATTTGCCGGATCGAGCGGTTGATGAGGTAAGTAGTCGCTGCCGTCGGTGTCTTGTACGACAACTTCCTTGTACGTTTTCAATTTGTCGGTGCTGAGAAACAATCGCGTGCGAGTTGCGAACAGGATGTTTCCGTTCCCGAGGATGCAACTGAACGTGATGTTTTCCGAATCGCGAAAAATGGCGTCGTGCGGCCAGGTATGTCCGTTGTCTTCGGACAGATAGATTTTCCCCTGGCCAAACCCAAACGCCTTGTTGTCTCTTTGGGAATCGATGTATGGCCCCTCAGGAGCCAACCGGTACCAGAAATGAGGCGTTTCGGAAACGGCTGTCTCGTCGGCCCAGACTCGGTCGTTGGCTTGCAACATCACGCCACTGCCGACCGCAGCAGAGAACAGCCAATCCCGCCGAGTCAATGAAAGGGAAGATTCACGTCCGGGGCGTCGCGTCATGGTGAATTTGGTGGTGCGGGGAAACGGGTGACATCGATCACGACGGCCAATTCTAGCCGACCAAACATCGGCTATCATGGTCTGCGATTCGTTTCGCTCGCCCGCCTCCGCCATCCCTTGTGGCCCACTTCCCATGATCCATTCCCGGTTCGGCATCCTTGCCGTTAGCATTCCGTTGTTGTCAGCCATTCTGGGTTCGCTTGCTCTGTCGCCTCACTGCGTCCAGGCAGAGGAATGGAACATTTTCCGAGGACCGTCGGGAAACGGAATCGCCGACACCGACGCAAGCGTTCCCACGGAATGGTCGCCCGAGAAGAACATTGCTTTTCGAACGGAGTTGCCTGGGCAGGGTTGGTCGTCTCCAGTCGTTGCGAATGGGCGGATCTATGTGTCGGCGGCGATCCCCGCGGATTCAGAATCCGATTCGAGTAAGCCAGAGTTTGACCTTTCATTAGTCATTCTCGACGCAAAGAGTGGCAAGCTGTTGAAGTCCGTTCCATTGATGCAACAAACCGCTGAGAAGAGTGCGAGGATTCACAAGAAGAATTCGCACGCCAGCCCGACGCCAATTGTGGAAGGCAACCGCGTATTTGTGCACTTTGGATACCAAGGAACGGCGTGTGTGGACCTCGATGGCAATCTGATCTGGAAGAACCGCGATCTGTATTTCAAACCCGTCCACGGAAACGGGGGGACTCCGGTGTTGGTCGACGACAAGCTGATCTTCACGTGCGACGGAGCCAGAGACCCCAAAGTCGTCGCTTTGAATGCCGAAACGGGGGCGATTGCATGGGAAGTCGATCGGCCTGTGGAGGCAGATCGGAAGTTTTCGTTTTGCACGCCGTCGACCATCGTTGTCGCGGGGCAAAGACAAGTCATCGCGCCCGGCAGTGATTGTGTGTTGGCACTTGATCCCGCCAATGGCAATGTGATTTGGCAAGTGCGTTATTCAGGTTACTCCGTCATCCCAAAACCGGTTTACCACAACGGATTGGTCTATTTGTCGACCAGCTACGACACGCCCAGCATGCTGGCCATTGATCCGACCGGCACGGGGGATGTCACCGACTCGCATCTGAAATGGTCGCTCAACAAGAACGTGCCCCACACGCCATCGATGCTCGCCGACGAAGAGTTCATTTACTCGGTCAGCGACGATGGAATCGCGATGTGTGTGGAGGCGGCAACCGGCGACATCGTCTACAAGAAACGCGTCGGCGGTGGGTTTTCCTCGTCACCGATTTTGGTGGATGGCAAGATCTACTACACCAACGAATCCGGCGAGACGACGGTCATCAGGACCGGTCCGGAATACAAGGTCCTGGCGAAAAACGATCTTGGCGAACGAACGCTGGCATCGGCCGCTGTCGATGGCAATGCCTTGATCATGCGAACGGCCGATGCGATCTATCGGATCGAGGAGTAGCCGGTTGATTCTTGTCACGAATGTTGTGACCTACAACGCTCGGCGAAGCAAAGAGGCAGGGATGAATGGTGGCTGGCGTCTGAGTTTCGCCCTGGATGGCGCCGTCGTGGGAGTTGGGAGCGTCCCTCGCTGACGCGTTTTGAAGTTGCGCGTTAATCAAAACCCGAAGCGTCAGCGAGGGAAAAACGATGTTGACTTCGCCTCGCTAACGCGTTTTGAAGTTGCGCTTTTGGGGCGAGTATTCATGCAGCGACTCGGTATTCTTGCGGGATCGAAGCTGCGAGTAAACGTTGCAGCTTTTTGAGCCCGCCAGAAGTTTTTATTCTTTTTTCGATGTACTTCAGCTGGTCGCGTTCATTTGCCTGGCGGACCGCATGGCACAGTCCGTGGAGACGTTGTCGTTGCCACCACTGCTGGCGATCTTTGCTCAAGCGGCGATCGAGCATGTGCGTGATCCGCTCGTGTTCTAGGTACAGCACCGTCGTGATCGCAAGGTTCACCCAGGCCTCCACGGCGCGGAAGTCGATGAAGCTGTACTGCGAAAAGCCCAGCGTCGATTTGAGTTCTTTGAAAAACAGTTCGATCTGCCAGCGAACGCTATACAGTTCCAACACCTCGGTCACACTCAACCAAACCGCGTTGGTCAGCAGGATTTTGACATCGTCGGGAGTCGCCTTTTCCAGGTTTGGTTTCATTGTCGAAAAAACGATCTGCACGTCGCCAACGCTTCGCACCTTTCGTCTTTCCTGATGAGCGTAGTAAACGCGTGGTTTTATTTTCGGCCCAACACGCCATTTGGAAAGCCGCCGATAGTCAGCGTACTTTCCCGTGAACGCTCGAAGCCTGATGGTCTTTAGCGACAGACTCGTCCAATCCTTCAGTCGAGATCGCAACTGGGGACGCTCCCCAGTCGGTCCTTCGTAAACCCGCTCGGGGTTGGCTGGGAAAACCCAGGTGTATCCTTTCTCGTCGCACGCTTCTTGGACGACTTTGGCTTCATACGCGGTGTCGCCCAAAACGACGACTTCTGCGTCGTCGTCCAGCGGTAGCGTACGAATCATTTCGGCTGCCGCCTCGGCAGTGGTCATGTGAACGATGCCATGCTCGGCGCAGTATTCTTTGGTTCGGTGGGGAATCTGCATCGGGATGCGGATGCCCGAGGGCGTGATCAGCAGGCCAAAGGTGAAGCTGTGCACATTCTTGCGAACGACCTTTTTGTTGTTGTATCGGAATCCCTTCTTGATCTTGCGACGAGTGCGGTTGCCAGTGCTGAAGGTGTTTTGCGTTTTCTTGCCTGACTGGCTGACCAGGGTCGCGTCGATTAGGAAGAGGAACTTGCCACGCTTTTTCTCTTTGGCCAGAAGCATCCGCATCAACGGCTCGTTGAAGTCGTGCTTCTGCCACCGCGGACGGGCGAGAAACCGAGTTAGTTCGCCTCGGTGGATTGGTTCGGCCGCGATGGCACCAGCAGCCGCACTGCAGCTCATCCGTCCACGGTGCATGATGAAGGTCAGCACGATTCGCAACATCATCATTTGTGCCAGCGGCTTGAGCCCAGTTTGGCAGAGGAAGGCCTTGAGCTTGGGAGCGACTTCGGGGACGATGA
>NZ_JBICHO010000629.1:0-11130 GCF_043100905.1 Rhodopirellula sp. JB055
GTGCCGCCGATCGGGTACCAGATGCCTTCTTCGGTTTGCATGTGGGCGATGCCACACAGCACAGCCGGCGACGCGTATGGCGACGAACCGACGTACTGAGTGAAGTGATCCATCATCTGCGACACACGATGTTCCGGAACGTGTGACCGAACGATGGAAGCAACACTACGTCCCATTTTCAGCGATAGAACATCTTTCAGCACCGCGGCAGAGAACGCGCCGCCAACTTCCATCGTGTCCGCCAAACCGCCAATCGATCGCCAAAAGAAAAAACGATCCGAGACACCGTGCAGTTGCTTGCTGCGTTCGATAAACGATTCGTAACCTTGCCCGGTGGAATCGCCTCCGGTGAAGTCATGCAGGTGACGTTTCATTTGCTCAACGTCAGCAACCAAATCCAACACCGAGTTTTCCGAGGTGTGTGACTGGGGTGTGCCTTCGAAGAAACACCGCCACTGCGGATCCAAGGCGATCAGTTCGAGGTAGTCCTCCATCTTTCGGCCGGCTTCGGTGAAGACACGCCGCAAGACACTCGGCAGTGTCAAGATGGTTGGCCCCATGTCGAACCGGTAACCATCGGTTTGATGCACCGCTGCTTTACCGCCCACCCAATCGTTCTTGTCGCAAAGCGTGACCTGGTGACCACGAGCGGCCAACACGCAGGCAGACGACAATCCCGCCAAACCGCCACCGACGACCACCACGTGTTGCGGGTTGGAAGTCTTCTTGGCGGGAGCAAAGGATTCATTTGCAGCGGCTTCAGGGGCGATCATGGGTGGCTTTCGATCCGTGGGGAAACGTTCCGGGCAAATGACATTGGTGTCGCGGGTGCTGGTGTCACACGCTACTTTTTTAATGCACGCCACTGGGAGGCGGCAGTGGTGACTCGCCGAAGGCCTGCGATTCGGCGTGACCATCCGGTGCCGTGTGACCACTGCAACACTCCGGACAGCAACTCTGCATCGGCATCGTTTCGAGGTGACAAGTGCATCGCACCGCGACCGCGACGAGTCGCGATGACTCGCGGTGCGGTCATGGCCAGCAATCCTTCGGGGCCTCGTGTCACTCCAAAACCGCTCTGGCCTCGGCCTCCAAACGGCAATCGCGGATCGGCCGTCGGCGCGACCATGTCGTTGATCGTCACCACGCCCACGCTCAATCGATTCGCGATCCCCAGAGCGTTAGAAGCGGGGCCAAACACAGAGGCGGCCAAACGATACGGGCATTCATTGACCAGTTCCACAGCCTGTTCCGGTCGCTCAACACGAATGAACGAGATCAGGGGCGCGAACACATCACTCTGCAAAATCGCGTGCCCATCGGGAACGTTTTCGAGCACGACGGCCGACATCTTTCCGGTGGTGCGAAGGTCGGTGGAGTCATACCGGCCAAGGCTGTCCTTCGCGCCCGCGCGAAGGGCGTCGTCGATCAAATCAGCCACGCTCGCTCGTGCAGCGGCATGAACCGTGACCTGCTTGGATTCACGCAGTCGACTGGTCAACCGCTCAGGAAGCGCAGCGGTGGATGGATCGCTGATGACGACCAGCCGTCTCGGGCCGATGCAGGTGGCGCCGCTATTGAACAGCAACCCAAACGTCACCGCATCGACCACGCGTTCCAAGTCCGCTTCAGGCAACACGATCGCGGCGTCGGCCCCGGACAATTCCATGATCGAGGAGGTTAGGTTTTCGGCCGATTGGTGCAAGACTTTCCGGCCTGTTTCTGCGGATCCAGTCAGGACGACCAAGTCGACTCCAGACGCCTGGGCTTCGATTGCCGCCTCGGTGGATGAATTTAGCAAGGTGATCGCATGTTCCGGAACGCCGGCCGCGTAGAACGCAGCCACCAATTCAGTTGAAACGGCTTCGGTTCCGGCGGCGGGTTTGAGCCAGACCTCATTTCCCGCAGCCAGCGCCTGCGCCATTTGAACGCCGGGCAACAGCAGCGGGTAGTTCCAAGTCCCGAGGATGAGAACTCGCCCCAGCGGGACTCGCTGGACGACACTCCGGACACCCCACATCCATAGGGGACGGTGTTTCCATCCCACTTTTCGGGGCGCCAGAGTTTTCTTCCCGTGCTCAGTGATCCACCGCAATGCCTCGCACAAGGGGAGCAATTCCGACGCCACCGTTTCTGCGTCGTCGGTGCGTTGTTCGGTTCGGCTCAAGCGTGTCAACTGATCGACGCGCGCAGCGATTTCGCCCCGTGCTCGCCCCACAATTTGGCATCGCTTGCGAATCGACCACGTAGCCCACTTTGCATCGCCGTGATAACCTATCGGCACCTCACCGGGGCGGTTTGACGTCGCGTTCAATGGCGTGGCGACTTGGGGGGCGTTGTTCAAAACAATCTTGCAAAGCGTTGGATGGAAGATGGCAGTCAACGAAACGGATCTGGAAGTATTGCCCGTCATCGCTGATCGATGGAGCCCGTACCGATTTGACGGGCGTGAAGTCGAAGATGACAAATTGCGTCAGTGCTTGGAAGCCGCTCGCTGGGCCGCCAGTAGTTTTAACGATCAACCGTGGTCTTGGATTGTCGCACGTCGCCAAGATGGAGACGCCTTTGAGGCGATGTTGCATTGTTTGCTGGAAGCCAATCGTGATTGGGCATCCCGAGCAGGCGTCTTGATTTGCACTGTCATTCGCACCAATTTCTCCTACAACCAAAAACCAAACCGAGTGGCTCTGCATGACCTCGGTGCCGCGGCCGCTCTGATGTCCCTGCAAGCAACCTCCTTGGGATTGCAGACGCATCAAATGGCCGGTGTCAATCTGAGCCAAGTTCGAGGCCAGTACCAGATTCCGGAAGGCTACGAGCCCGCCACCGCAATTGCAATCGGTTACCCCGACGAACGTGAGCCCAACTCCGATGAGGAGCAAATGCTGGAAGACCGCCAAAGCGGCGTCAGAGAACGAACTCCACTGAAGAACCAAGTCTTCATGGATGCATTCGGACAAACCGCATCTTGGTTGTGATTTCGTGAGTTATCGAGGACAGCTCCTGCCGGGCGTCATCGGCAATTCCCCTGCGATGCGCGAAGTCGATCGCGTGACACGCAAGGTTGCCGTGAGCAATGCGTCCGTGCTGATTCTCGGTGAAACTGGAACGGGGAAAGAATTGATCGCCTCGGCGGTGCACCGATTGAGTCACCGCAGCGGAGGCCCGTTCGTCAAAGTCAACTGCGGCGCCCTGAGCGAAAGTTTGCTGGAAAGCGAATTGTTCGGGCACGTGCGCGGTGCCTTCACCGGCGCCGTTGCCAATCGCGCCGGCCGATTCGAAGCCGCTGACGGCGGAAGCATCTTCCTCGACGAAATCAACTCCACCACACTGACGCTGCAAGTCAAATTGCTGCGTGTGCTGCAGGAAAAAGAATTCGAGCGGGTCGGCGACACATCCAGCCACCGAACCGATGCGAGAATCATCGCGGCCAGCAACCGCGACTTGATGCGCCAGGTCCAACTCGACGAGTTCCGTGAAGACCTTTACTGGCGTTTGAACGTCGTGCCAATCGAGCTGCCCGCTCTGCGCCACCGTCGCGAAGACATTCCGGCACTCGTGGCGTTCTTCTTGGATCACTACAACGAAGTCAACGACCGCTATGTCTCGCACCTCGGCACCGGCGTGATGCGAGCGTTACAGGATTACCACTGGCCCGGAAACGTTCGCGAACTTCAAAACTATGTTGAGCGAGCCGTCGTGATGAGCGACACCGATGAACTGGTGCTCGACGCGTTGCCGCTGTGCGTGCGAGATCCTCATCACAGCGCACCAACGCGGGAACTGGCCAGCTCGGCAGGCGGCCTGAAATCCACCACCCCGATGCCCAATGGTTCCACCGAAACAATGCCCGAATCGGCGACAACCCCCGCAGGAAGCACCGCGGCACTCGACATCAATCGAATGGACCTGAAAACCCTCGCCCGGATCGTTGTCCAACGCGGGCTTGACGAAGCCGACGATGCAGAAAACCTGCACTCCGTCGTCGTCGATCAAGTCGAACGTGAATTGATCTCTCAGTTGTTACTTCGATGTGGCGGAGTGCAAACCAAAACCGCAACGCGATTGGGAATGAACCGAAACACGTTGTCAAAAAAAATGAAGGACTACGGTCTGAACATCGACGACTGAATCGGCGGATGACCTTGGAGCGAAAATCCAACGCTCTCCGGCTTGTAGATTCATTCGATTTCGCAACCCGACGGGTGAGTTTTAGGTTCGGTTTCAATCAACAGGCCGTCGCGGATGTTATTGAACCGCGGGACGCGAACGTTTGGAAGTTGACTCAGTCGCGTTGAGGATTGACCGTTGCTGGTTGCCAGGCGGAAGAGTTGAGGACAACGCTTCGACGATTCACTTCTCTTCGAGCGGGAGCCAATTGACCACGTCGATCACGACGTATCCGTTCGCGTCTTCGTTCGAGATGACCACCTTGGCGGGACTCGCGGCGTCGAAGGCGTAACGACCAAGCGTCAGCAAGGGCTGCTTCTTGGATGCGGGCTTCCATTGCGTTTGGTCAATGCGGTGTGTCGTGACGCCTGCATCGTGGTGGACGTCAATTCGCGTTTGCTTGGAACGATTGGCGTTCGTGGGGTAACTCACACGCACTTCGTAAACGCCGGTTTTGGGCAAGTCCGCTTGGTAGATCGCTCGCTTGACGCGGTCATTGTCTTTGCCGTCGTGGTGATAACCTGAACCGTAAAAGTTGCCCGAGGCATGACTTTGGATCCAGCCGCCAATCCGTTCCGCCTGTGCGTCGTCGACACTGATGCCTTTGACCCACTTCAGATCCAGTGAATCGGGATGACTCATTTTGGCAACACTGGCGGGTGTTTCCAGGATTTGATTGTCATCGAGCAAACGCTTGCGCAGGTCTGCGTACGGCACGTCTTGAACTGCGCGGCCGGACTGGTTGGCGAGCGCGGCGATGGTCGCGGCGGATTGCCCAAGAATCATGAACACGGGTTCCATGCGGATCGACCCGAAAGCAACATGCGTGGCCGACACGCAAACCGGCGACAAAAGGTTCTCGCACTCGTCGCGTTTGGGCAGCAACGCGCCCATGGCGATTTTGTAGGGACCACGCGTGGAGACGCCCAGGTCACCTTCGTTTTGGATGTAACCTTCCGGCGTGATGTATCTCTGCGTGTTGTGCGAGTCGATTCCGTAGGATCCCATGCCGACGGAATCCGGTGTGGGCAAGTCCTTTCGAAGATGGTTCTCGGTCATCACAAATTCACCAACCATCCGTCGCGCTTCGCGAACATAGATCTGGTGCGGCCAATGATCGTTGTCGGTGAATTCATCCGCCGACAATCCCCACTCGTTGATTCTGTCTTGAACTTCTCGGGGCACACGCGGGTCGGTGGCGATGAAGTACAACAGCCCGCGCTGGTAGCGTTCATGTTGCTCGATGATTTCGCGTCGACGTTCGTAGGTGGCTTCGGGGTAATCGTAGTTGGCACCGATGTTGTCAAAGCTGACGGGGCCGTGGTTGTTGGTGTCCGTTTTATGATTGGGCAGCGGATCAAACTTTTTGAACACATCGCGCCAACCAGCTTCAAACGCGCGAGCCATTAATTCGTAGGTGGCGGGGTCGTATCCGGCGGGACGTTTCCAAGCCACACGATTCTTGGGGTCGTTCGTCATGCAGGTTCGAAAGCAGTAGGCCTGGACTCGATCATCGGCCGAACCAAACTCACCGGGCGGATCGGGGCTGACCAAAGGGATCACGCCACTGCTTGGGTCACCGGGGACGACATACGGATCGACTCGCTGCGGCAACACGTCGAAGTGGTGCGAGTGATGCAGGACACCGGTTTGAACGCCCGCATGAGGTTCGTCGTAATCGCTGATTCCTTCTCGACCATGCGCCGTCGCAACCCCCGCCGCCGCGATCAGGTCGCCTTCGTAGGTGGCATCGATGAACATCTTGCCCGGATAGTTTTTTCCGTCCAGCGTTTGAATGGCCTGAATCCGGCCTTGCTTCATCACCACGCCGTTTTCGCGATCCAACCACGCGTCACGGACCACCGTGATGTTCTGCTCGGCCAGCATCTCTTCAAGGATTTTTTCTGCGACGTGCGGTTCGAAGACCCACATGGTTGCTTGGTCATCGTCGCTGGCCCGGTGCCCCTGGGCACGGTTGCCATATTTTTCGCGAGTTTGAAATTTCCACGCGGAGTCGTCTTGATAGTGCTTGTAGACGCGATGGTAGAAGTCTTTGGCAAGTCCACCGATGACGGCTTTGTTTCCGGTGTCGGTCCAGCCCAGGCCCCCGCTGGTCAGGCCACCCAAATGCACATCCGGTGAAACCATGATGACCGATTGGCCCATGCGAGCGGACTGGATCGCGGCGGTGACGGCCGCTGCGGTGCCTCCGTAGACAACGACGTCGTGAGATGTCTCGGCATTCGATTGCGAAGCGGGGGAGAACAACAGCGAAGCAAGAATTATCGCGCCCATCGACAAACGATGGCACGACCAAGAAACAGGACGCATGGTGTGGGGATCCAGGTGGGGAGAACGGTGGGGCATCGCATAAAAAAAGCCCGATGAGCGGAACACTCATCGGGCTTCGTAGTCTAGTCAAATTCACCACTCGTCATGGGCTCCTGTAAAAGCTCATGCGGCGGACGAACGGATCAAAGACCAGCGTCGGTCGCTGGCAATTCGTTGGCTTTGATTTTTTCGCCGAAGGTTTTTCCATCGGAGCTCTTTTCTTTTTCTACCTTCTTGAAAGCAGCCGTGATCTTTGCGGCAGCTTCTTCTGGATGCTCTTTGAAGTATTCCTTGGGGAAATCCTTCTTGTCGAGGAGCTTGTGAAGGGCTCGTCCGTACTCGTTGCGAGCTTCTTTCTTTTCTGGTGCGCCTTTCACGTGGCAAAGGTTGCAACCAGCCTTGCGGCTCGCTTTCACGAAATCAGCGTCGGTGTCTTCGGTGATGTAGTCAGCTTTCCACTGTTTGCCGAATTCGCTGATCGCGAACGATGGGGTGGAAAAGCAGGCAGCGATGCCCAGAACAAGAGCCAAACGTTTCATCAAGCAGGTTCCTCAAGTAAAGATCAGGTAGGTTTTCAGGCGGGAGCCGACGAGACCGCCGACGCACCATTAAAGTCACGGTGTGGGGGGAAAGTCAAATGTAGGTTCCATCGGCATTCTAGGGAGGGACCTTTCTTGGAATCCACCCACCACCGATCCATCTTGCCTGAAATCCATCGGAGACCACTGGCTAGAGGGGGTCGATTCCGGCAATTGCTCGGTCCAACGAACGGTCCATCGAGGCGGCCGCTCATTCATCCAAGGTGGCGGATCTTCCAGGATTTCCAGGATATCGCTCATTGTCGTGACCCGGGTTTGGCCCAATTCATCGCGAATCAGCAGCATCGGGTCGTCCAGCGCCGTGTCCGTGTCGTAGGCGTTGCCCGATCCTCGAAGTCGGACCCAAATTTCATCGCGGTCGACACGTGGAATTCCTGTTAATTCAATGTGAGGGATCCCAGTGTCCACAACAAACACACATTCTTCGGCCCGTCGCTCGATTTCAACGGGGTAAGGCGAGCTGACGCCCATCCGCATCTGCAGCAGGCCTTTGGGGGTGATCGCGGTCAATTGCTCCAGTGACAGACGAACGGAACCAGAGGACGGATGAGGCGGCTGGAGAGCCCCGCCCATTTCGATCATTCGGCGTGAGACGGCCAGCAATCCGTTTTCCCACAGCAACTGAAGTTCTGCCGCCACGTCCATCCTCAGCATCGTGATTTGCCCGCGGACAATCACGTTGGACAGTTCAATGGAGACCAACGGCAAGGTGCCGCTGGTGTCGGCCACCGCACCGCTTTCCACTCGATCGTACGGCAGTCGCTCGGGATCGGTCACGACGCTGAAGGCTTGCACGTCATCGCGGCGCGACGCGTTGTCGATCGTCACCGTGCAGTCGCGCAGACGAACGCGGCGATTGTCGTTGATGGCGAACAGGGCACCACCATCGGTTTCAGTTGCGGGCACGGTCCAGAAAAAATGCAGCCCCGACATTTCGATTCGATGCGAACCGATCGTCATCATTTCACTTCGCTGCATGTCCACGTTTTCGGTGGAGCGGAACACCACTTCGGTGCCACCCGGCAAACTCGACGAGAGAATCAGATCACTGCGAGGGATGGTGACCGGAGCGGACTGCAACTGCGGGGTCGCGATGTCGATGCGATCGATTTCCAACTCGTCGGCCAACTGCAGTGCATCCGCCAAAGTGGTGGCGAGCTGCACGCCAGCACGAGCAGCTTCTTCGCGAAGCTGGGGAACACGAAGTGCTTCCGCTGAAACAATTTGCACACGGAATGGTTCCGGATTCACGGACTCAGCAACTCCGGTTTCCAGCTCCATCACCGCGGCGGACTCGCTTGCGGAATCGCTGATCGTCAGCGGCCGTGTGGGATTCGTTGAACCGGGACTCAGCATGTTGGATGCGATCCCATCGGAGGCGGTGGGTGTGCTGGAGGAATCACCCGTCAACGGGTTGGCATTGACCGGGCCAATCATCGGACTGCCGTTGCCATTGAGTGGTGCACCAGCAAAGCCGGAGCCCGTGCCTCGTTCGCTCTCGCGATTGACAACGCTGGGAATGGTCGGAGCCAAAGGCAATGTTTCAGACACGCCTGGAGGCAACGGCAAACCGCCAATGCGAGGCGGGTCGGCTCCCAGCGTGGGATATTCAACACTCGATCCCACAGCACCGGTTTCAGTCGCGGCCGATGCCGAGTCGCGAGCCGTCATGCCACCGGCCAAAGGCGTGATGCTTGAGACAACGGAATCGGGATCCATTGCCGGAGGCATCGAAGGATCACGCGGCGACGCAGGGCTCTCGATCAATCGATCTCTGGCCATCGCAGCATCGGTCCCCGTCCCACCAGCGGAACCAGGTTGGTCGCCGGTGGCAGAGGAGGAAGCCCCACTGGGCAATCGATCGCCGACGGATGTGGCTGGCAATTGCCCTGGCGGCAACAACGCACCTTGTCCGGTTGCCGAGCCGTTGCCAGTTCCTGGCGAAGCCCCTCGGTCGGTCGTTTCACGAACCGTCGAAGGATTCGACACGGATCCATCAACCGAAGAACCAAGGGCCGATTCCAGTCCCGCGTTTCGCGTCGAATCCGTCGTGGGTGATGCCTTGCGGTCATCCAGGCTCGAAACCGATCGCGGAGCGACCGATTCAATCGAATCAGGCGAGATCGAAAGTTCAATGGCGCGGCTGAGTTCACGACGAGACGGCTGCGAATGCAATTCCACCGCAAAGGCACTGAACAGCAAAACGGTTGCCGCGATCATCCACGGCAAATGCCGACGCAGTCGACGCATCGATTCGCGATGATCGTCGTCTTCCAAACTAGGTGCGGCGACGCCTCGACTTCGCGGCAGGTTCTCACGCGAGGCAAGCTCTCTCAGGTCAGCGATCAACGTCTCGCTGCGCTGATATCGTTCCTCCGGAAGCTTCGCGAGCATCTTGTTCAAGATCGCCGTCATCTCGGCCGGCACATCGTCGCGTTGTTCCCGGATGTCAGGGATCGCGGCGTTTCCATGGCTGAGCAGTTTCTGCAACATCGTGCCACCGGGAAACGGTGGCGAGCCCGTCAGCATGTAAAACAGCGTGCAGCCGAGCGAGTACAGATCGCTGCGGATGTCAGCCAACCGTGGATCACGTGCTTGTTCCGGCGAGATGTAATCGAACGTCCCAAGCGTCACACCGCTGGCCGTCATGTCTTCGCTGGTGTCGAAGTTATCCGACCGAGCCAACCCCATGTCCACCAGCTTGACCCCACCATCGGTGGTCACGATCACATTGGACGGTTTGATGTCTCGGTGAACGATGCCGCGACGGGAAGCGTGCCCAATCGCCTCGGCGACCTGGATGGTGAAGAACAACGCGTCATCGAGCGACAGCGGGCCGTTGCTCGCAACCATGTCGCGGACGTTCGCACCGTCGATGTACTCAAAGACGATGTAGTGCCAGGGCCCATCATTGCCAACGTCGAACACACGAGCGATCAACGGGTGATCGAGTTTGGCGGCGCTCTGGGCTTCGTTGCGGAATCGTCGCTGCAGGTCAGGGTCATCGGCAGCAAACGGAATCACCTTCACCGCAACGGTTCGCCCAAGCTGTTCATCGCGAGCACGGAAGACGGCCCCCATCCCACCGCCGCCGATTTGATCGAGCAACAAGAAGTGGTTGAGCCGTTGACCACCCAGATCACGAGTGATCGACGCCGGGGTGGCGTGTCGATGAGACGCATGAGAGGAATCCCGCAACGGAAACGAGTTCCCCAGCATCCGGTGAGAACGCGTGGCCGAGACATCCGACCGGCTGGAACCAGCCCGAATCACGGTGTCCGCTCCCTCGATCACTTCATCGGCCGCAGGCAGCGGCGTCGGAACGGATGCCTTGGATCCGCCCTGATTTTCAGCGTCGCTCGAATTCCCCGCGCCACCTAAATCCCCAGCGTCGCGTGGAAGCGATTGGTCGACCGAGGAGACGGATGGCCGGGTGGTAGGAGCCGGTGGTTCAGGACTCGATTTCGGTCGGTGCACCGTCGATCCCTCCGGCAAAACCGCTGAACGGTCCGGGTGCGAGGAATCGGAGGAGGAGAGCGACCGGGAATCCATGCGACGCAGCGGCGGAAAAGACTGAAGAGAAGAGACAATCCGTTCGCTTCCAGGATAGTTCTTTCCCCCGGTCTGGGCAAACAAACTCGGCGTTCAGAGACCGGTTTCGCCGCAGAAAAAACGCAGCTTGGCCGCCCCCAACCCGATTTGCTGGGCCATCTCCGAGAGCGTCGTCAATGCTTCTTGTCCGACCGTCCCGAGGTCCTCGGTCCAATCATTGACGTACAAATCGACGTGCTGCATCAGCACCGAATCGTCCATTTCCTGGGCGTATCGACGCATCGCGGGAAACGCCGACTCAGGCGTCTGACGAGCAGATTGCAGTGATCGCCGGATCACATCGCAGGCGGCCGCCATCGTCGCCGGAGCATGTCGATCACGCATCACCAGGCCTCCCAAAGGCAGCGGTCGCTCAGTGGATTGTTCCCACAAATGGCCTAAGTCAGCCGCCAAATGAAGCCCCGAATCCGCGTAAGTG
>NZ_JBICHO010000630.1:0-3291 GCF_043100905.1 Rhodopirellula sp. JB055
GTGCCGCAGCGGCTCACGCGGGGGCCAGCAGTGTAAATGACTGGGGCGGGGCGAAAAGGCCACGAGGCGGAATGCAGTCACCGTTTGGCTCCATACATTTCGCTCTGCCGCTAGCGCAACCGATCCAGGCGGCTGATTATGGCTATCCGTCCCAGTCGGAAGCGGCCGTTTCAGGCAGAAAAGCGTTGGAAAAACCAGGCAATCGCAGAGTCGGAGGGCTTCCGCAGAAACGCTGGTTCATTCGGTCGGAGGGGAACTCGCCACCAATGATTGAAAATAGAAATCTGGTTCGAGGGAGGGGCCTGCATCGACTCTCGCGGGCCAGCCGAAAAGGCGTTCCGGAATTTCATTGAGGTTTTCCCGGTGCGTTATTAGACTGAGGCTCGGCTGCCGGTCGGAATCCGATTGATGTCGGCCCTCATTCTCACCCACGACGTTCTTCTCTGCAAAAGAATCCACCGATGCGACTGATCGATCGCCACTCTCGAATTCGCACCTTGGCCAGTTTCGCGTTCGCAGCGTTGTTGGCGGTTGCGTTGGCTCCCTCCAGCTTCGGCCAAGATGGCGGCGGCGATGGTGGCGGCGACGTTACGAACAACTTTGGCAGCCAGCCCGCTGGTGTCGACGTCGATGCGGCTGGCGTTTTGAAGGTTCGCACGATCGATCCTCGCTTGGCACGTCAGCAGTGGATGCAATCGCGAGCCAACGCGACTGCGACCGAGTCGATGGAATCCAGCGAACTGCGAAAGGTTTCGCTGAATCGTTTGGAGGCAGCGATTTCGGAATATGTCGAAGCTGATCGTCCGCTTCCCGCTGAAATGCTGGCGATGGCCGGGCTGACTTCCGTTGAGTATGTGTTCTTCTATCCCGACACAAATGACATCGTGTTGGCTGGACCCGCCGAAGGTTATGTCGCCGATGCGACCGATCGCTTCGTCGGTATGCAAACGGGACGTCCCAGCGTTCTGTTGGAAGATGTCGTCGTTGCTTTGCGAGCGTTTCCTCCTCAAGGCAAACCTGCTCGTGTGATTTCGGTCTCGATCGATCCGACCCCAGAAGGTCTGAAGCGAATGCAGCAGTTCCTGATGCGAGTCGGTGGACGTGCCGGTCGCGGTGACACTCAACAACTCGTTCGCGGACTCAAGGAAAACCTGGGGCTGCAAACGGTCTCGATCGAAGGCATTCCTGCCGCCACTCACTTTGCTCGCGTGTTGGTGGAAGCCGATTACCGAATGAAGCTGATCGGCATCGGGTTGGAACAATTGCCCGTTCCTGTCCGCAGCTACGTTTCGCGAACCAACCCTGTTTCGGTTTCAGCCAACTCGATGGAACGTTGGTACTTCCAACCCAACTACGACGGTGTCTCGGTCAGCGAAGACAACCTGGCGATGCGAATCAACGAACGTGGTGTTCAGTTGGTGGGTGCCAACGAACGCGTGCAAGGCGATGGTGCTCGTGTCGGAACCGGCCGAGTGAATCGTGCCAGCCAAGCGTTCACGAAAGAGTTCACCGAAAAGTACAACCAAATCGCAGACCGCGTTCGCGTCTATGCAGAGCTCCGCCAGTTGATCGATTTGTCGATCGCCGCGGCTTATATCCACGAGCAAGACTTCTATGGCCAAGCCAACTGGTCGATGCCCGTTTTGGGTGACGAAGGCAAGGTCAGCGTGCAGACTTACACCGCTCCTGAAAAGGTCGAAACGGCAGTCAATGCGATCTGGCGAGGCAACACTTTGATGACTCCTTTGGGTGGCGGCGTGAACGTGCAACCACGGATTGCATTGAAGAAAGACCACGTCACAATCGACACCGAAGGCCAGCACGTGCAGGTCAAACAATCCTCAGGGCCAGAACAGTTGGCTCCCGGACAATGGTGGTGGGACTGATTCAAGATGAAATCGATTGACACAACACTCTTCGCCGTCGCGACTCGTTTCGCGGCGGCGTTTTCTTTTGCTGCGTGCCTCAGTTTGGTGACGCCGCAAATGGCGAATGCAAACGAAAATGTGGGGCCGCAAAAATCGACGCCCATGATTGTCGCCCACCGGGGCGCGTCTCATATGGCACCGGAAAACACGCTGTCCGCGTTCCATTTGGCGTGGGAAGAAAACGCGGACGCGATCGAAGGTGACTTCTATCTGTCGGCTGACGGCGAGATTGTTTGCTTGCATGACAAGACGACCACGCGGACCTCTCCGGGCTCATCGTTGAAGGTCGCGGAAGCGACGCTGGAGCAACTACGCCAGCTCGACTTTGGCGCTTGGAAGCATGAACGCTACTCCGGCGAGCGCATCCCAACTTTGCGAGAAGTGATGGCCACGGTGCCCGATGGGAAGGGAATCTTCATCGAAATTAAATGTGGGCCTGAGATCCTGCCAACATTGAAGAAACAATTGGATGAGTGCTCGCTCAAACCA
This sequence comes from Rhodopirellula sp. JB055, assembly GCF_043100905.1. Lineage (NCBI taxonomy): Bacteria > Pseudomonadati > Planctomycetota > Planctomycetia > Pirellulales > Pirellulaceae > Rhodopirellula > Rhodopirellula sp. JB055. The sequence goes on from NZ_JBICHO010000630.1 coordinate 2,418, forward strand.
GAGCAGATCACGATCATTTGCTTCAATCAGGAAGTCTGCCGTCAGGCTCGTGAGATGATGCCTTACGATTGCAACTGGTTGTCTTCGTACAAGCGGCAAGCGGACGGCCATTGGACGCCAACGATCGATGACGTTTTGAAGAGCTTGAAGGCAACCGATGCGACTGGGTTTGGAACGCAAGTCAAATCCAGTCTGATGGGTGAGGTCCTCCATGATGACTTCTGCAATGCTGTTCGTTCCTCCGGTCGTGGTATGCATGGCTGGACCATCGATGATCCGAGCGTTGCCAAGCAATTGGTGAAGCTTGGTTTCGAGAGCATTACGACCAATCGTCCCGCCGCGATTCGTGCGGCGTTGGAAGATTGATTCGGGGCGTCTGAGTTTCGAAGGATCCGCGGGGCAGCGATTCAGGCTCGCCCTGCCGTCGGTCCAGTGACCAGTCGACACCAGAGTGGCTAGTCGATTGAGTCATCTACTACTTTTCACCGGATGTAGGATGGGCACTCTTGCCCGTCCGAGCCGACCGAGATCTCGCATCACAACCCGACGCGTGAGTTTTGAAGTTGCGCTTTTGCGTGAGGCATTGGTTTTTTCATAACCCGACGCGTCACGGCGAAGTCAACATCTTTTTTCCCTCGCTGACGCTTCGGGTTATGAAAAAGCTGACGCTTCGGGTTTTAACAAAAGCGCAACTTCAAAACGCGTCAGCGAGGGACCGCATGCCATCGCAACGAGCGGGTGGGTCCCTCGCTGACGCGTCGGGTTGTGAGAAAAGCGCAACTTCAAAACTCACGCGTCGGGTTGTGAACTCGAGGCCTTTCGAGGCTTCCTTCCCGAGTGAAGTCGATCTCGGGGCTTCCACCCCGAGCTACGG
>NZ_JBICHO010000631.1:0-5409 GCF_043100905.1 Rhodopirellula sp. JB055
GCTTGAGCCCAGTTTGGCAGAGGAAGGCCTTGAGCTTGGGAGCGACTTCGGGGACGATGATCATTGGTGGGGCCTTCAACGTGAAGGGTGTAAACACAAGCAACTCGTCATGGGTTGGCCCCGCCTTTCATTGCAATACCACTCTGGCGAAGCTCACGCAAAAAGCGCAACTTCAAAACTCACGCATCGGGGTGTGAAGAATAGCTTTTCGTGAGTGCAATGACAGGTTGGAAGCCTATCCCATCGAGAACAATGGGGTCATTGCGAATCACCTGTCGGCACGACGTGGATGGTCCAATACACCTCTTCTTCAAACGTCTCACCATCTTCGGCCTGGACCCGCAATTGCAGTTGCAATTGATCGACCGGCGACAGCATTGGCAGATTCAAACGCACGCGTGAAGAGCCTGGTTCTCCAGGAACGCCGTTCACCTGCACTGATTCGGGCGTCAACGTTTGCGTGCCAACCTGCGGGGCGTCCGATTCCGCTGTGCCGGGGATGTATTGATCCGATCCGTAAGCCTTGCTCCACAGATAGTCCCACTGGACGATTGAAACGCTGTCATCTTCGGAAACCGATTCCGCGTCCACGAGGAAGTTCAAATCAAGCTCCAACCCGCCTGCCACCACACGAGCGTCGGTGATCATCTTGGGAGGCGTGCCGGTGTAGCGAAGTCGCTGAACCCCACCATCTTCCAACCCAAACCGACCACCACCGTTCCAGCCTTGCAAACCGGTGGCGTAGACCTGGCCGTCGTGCGAATTGACGCGACCACGCATGATTCCGGTCGAGAAATCAAACGGCAGCTTCACGATGGCGGCTTGTGAGATTTCCCCCACTTCCTGAATCATCATCATCGACATCCAACCTTTGCCGAAACTGGTGTGCAACAGGTGATTCGAGATTGGACCAAACCGATCATCCTCGACCCAAATCTGGCCACCGGATGAGTTGTCAAACGCTTGCGGCATCCACACCAAAGGCTGTTCAAACGTCTCCGGAGCGACCACCGCTTTGATGTCAATCTTGCCTCCATCCGGTTCCCATTTGTTAGGAATCGAATAGGTCGGAACCCAACCATGAAAGGTGCCCGGTTTGGCGATAGAAACCTTCGATGCGGGAGTCCATTGGCCTTGGTTGTCACTGACCGTGATGCGGTCTCCCGGTAACGTTCCCAGCCCGTTTGGCGTGCGGAATCCAGTGCAAACCACCTCGCGTTGTGTGCCATCTTTCGAAATTCGCCACACCGCACCGGGCAGCGCAAAGTCGGCGCCATGCCCACTCTTGGCGTAGTAGAAGTTCCCTTCCGAGTCCGTTTGCAAATCAAAGTTGAAGGCATGGAAGTTGGTCGAAACATCCGTGTCGGCATTGAAGCTCTCGTAAAACTCCGCTTCGCCATTCCCGTCGCGATCGTGCAACCGCACCAGACGATCTTTACAAGTCACGAACACGTCACCATCGACAACCTTCACCCCAAAGGGTTCGTAGAGCCCGGCCGCGTAGCGTTTCCATCGAAGTTTGTCGAGGGTTTCATCAATGCCCGAAACAATCCAAATGTCGCCACCGTGAGTCGCGATGGCCATCCGCCCATCGTCAAAGAAGTCCAGTGCCGTTGTACGAAACCAAGTGTTCCAAGGCGTCGAATCGGGCCGTGTCAACGTGTCGAGAGCGTAACCGTCTTGCTCCAATCCCAAAGTCCCAACGGTGGTGATTTCCCCAGGCCAACGTTGCTCCGAAGGTCCCGAGGAGGAACGCTGAATCAGCGATGACAGATCACCGACAGGTTCTGCCACGGCTTTTCTGGCCAACTCCTTGAATGCGGTGAGTTCTTGATCCGTGTCACCGACGCCCACCGTGATTCTCAACCGACGAGCCAATTGATCCGATGGAATGGTCAATTTCAGACGATTTTTGGAAGCGAGTTCCCAAGTCACATTTTGACTCTGGCCAGAAACACTTGCCGCCGTGAACGTTTCGTTCTGTGTGTCAGAACTCTGAAGCGAAGCCAACTCAGTTGCTTGGTCCACGCCCCAAACATTTGCCTCGGAAGGTCCCTTTCCGACCGACAGCACAAGTGAATCCCCCGGGCCGATCCAAAGCTCATGCGAGAGTGTTCGCGAATCAATCGCCACCGCACGTTCCAAGACATCCCGGCCGTCGATCTCGTAGCTCAACACGACCTCATCATCGAGCGTGTAGTAGCCATGGTAGTCCATCCACTTCGGTGGCAACGGCCCGCGCGGCAAGCATCCATCGCGAGAGTAGTCCAGATCGCCATCGTGTCCCCACTGCCATCCCGCCAATCCGGAAACCGGCTTTCCATCCGGATTCGCAGTGCCTTCCCCGCGAGGACGCTGGTGTTGCGTTTCACTGAGGTCCAGGAATCCGCCGGTCCACACATCGGCCAAGTCCATCGCGTGGAGATTGTAAGAAACCGTGAGGTCGCCGAGCGGCAAAGTCAGCACGCTGGGAAAATCACGTCGCAATTGTGAGCCGAGAGCCAATCCAAAATCTCGCGGTTGGATCTCAAAACGCTTGCCATCCTCCGTGCCTTTGGGGAGCGATTCCAAGTAAGCATCGTCGATCGATTCATAGCTCGGGTTCTGATCCTTCATCAGCGTTTCGCGGATGTAGTGAACGACCTGATAACGTTGGTGCGGGGTCAGGTAAGTCATCGGGCCCATCAACCCATTTCCCTTGGTCAACGTCATGAACATTTTGTAGGGGTCGGCTCCGAACTTCAGCTCCTGCGAGCTGAAAGCTCGCGCCGTCGGCAACGCGGGTTGCTGGCCATCGGTTCCATGGCAATTCGCACAATCGCCTTCAAACAACTGACTCCCTTCGTCGATGTCTCGGGACCGCAGGGAACGAAGAATACCAGCATGATCCAGGTTCTTCGAATCATCTTTGACAGCCAACTGTTCCGGCGATGGCCGCAACATCTTCTCCGCCACGCGGCCTCCCCTCGCGACGGTCATCACGTACTGAAGCAGGTCCAAGAAATCACGCTGTGATTTGATCGACTTCATCAACCCAGCCGGCATCATGGACTGCTCGTCCTTCTTCATCAATTCAATTTCGTCGCGAGCGAAAGTGAACTCCTTCTCCGGTGTTTGCCCCAACCGCATCGTGATCGAATCGTCATCCTGGCCCACCAACATTCCTTTGAACACTTCCCCGTCCACGGTCAGAACCGTGTAGGTCTCGTACCCTTTTCGAATGCGTTTGGAAGGCCGCAGCAACGCATCCACCAGATCGATGTTGGTGAGATCGATTCCAATGCTCGACAGAGGCGGACCGAGAAGCGAATCGCTGGTTCCGTCGCCGTGACAGCTCACACAATTGGCGGCGGACTTGAAATACACCAATGCACCCCGCTTGGCGTCGCCACGACGGCGGGCTTGCAGCGCCAACTCAAGCGGATCGGCCTCCTGGAGCTGCGTTTCCAGTGGAACCGCTTGACGCAATGTCGTTGTCGGTGGTGCAGAGAGCCCAGTCGAAACGCTCAACAAGACATAAAGGATGCCAACGCAACCGCGAAACCGGAAACGTTGGCAAGCGACGACGACAGACAGATCCATGAGGTTACCCAACGATGATTCACCGTTTCAACAAGAGTGATTGCAAGTCAACTGGAACGAGAACAATTGCACCGAAGGATAGTCGGAGATGATATCAGTTCAGCAGTTTTTCAACCAACGGAACAATGTCGGCTTCATAGGTGAAACCGGCAGTTTCGCCAACATCGGAGAACTGCTTGGCCAACTGACCGTCCGCGCCAAACACCAACACGGCAGGAATCGATCCAATGCCGATGGCCTCGAACACCTCGTCACTCGGCGTTTGCACAATGAAGTTGTCGAACTCCGCTTCGACACTGGAAAGAAACTCAGTGACCTTCGGCTCATAAGATTCCGGCGGGCGACTTTTGCGTCCATCAAAGTCCACATTGGCACCAATGGCGACCACTTTGTCGCCAAACCGTTTCTGCATCGCGACCAAATTCGGGAACTCCTTCAGGCATGGCCCGCATGCCAGCGACCACACATCCAACACGGTCACCTTGCCGCTTTGGGCTGCCGTTTGTCGAACCTTTTCCCAGGCTGCGTAATCAACGGAAACATCCTTGCTCGAAGCCACCAGATCGATTGACATGTCGCCTGAGACTTCAGGAGGTTTGGAGGAAGTTCCAACATCCAAATCATCTGGCAAATTGAATTCGCCTTTACTCGGACCACTTTTCGTTGCAGGGGCTTCCGGCAAATCACCTTCAGGCAATTTGAAACCTGATGGCGTCTCAAGATTGGGACCAGACGATTCTCCTGCGGAGGTTTCCTCCATCACGTCCAACGGAGTTGTTTCCACTTCGTCCGCGGCATCAGTGGAAACCTCAGGCGTTTCGGCCGTCGGTGCGGAAGAGGAACCACAGCCGCTCACCATCATCGCGGCAGGCAACAAGGCATAGCGGATAGAACGCGAAAACGAGAATCGATCCATCGTTGAACTCGGCAAGGGGAAACGAACAAACACCAAACACTACGTTACCAAATTGTCGAACCGTTGACACTCAGCGACGCTTCAACCCGTTGAAACTGGCGGTCGCCGACAAGGGGTCCTCTGGCCAATCGTGTTTGGGGTAACGACGCCGAAGTTCTTTGCGAATTTCACCATAAGTCGTGGCCCAAAAGCTAGCTAGGTCATTGGTAATCTGTTGCGGACGCCCATTGGGTCCCAGCAAATGCAGTTGCAACGGCACACGTCCTCGCAAAATCCGAGGTGTCTCTGGCCACCCAAAGCACAATTGAATTTTGACCTCGATCCTTGGTGGCTTGCCTTCGACATAATGAACCGGCACCTTCCGCCCACCAGGCAATGCGATCTCCTCAGGAGCCTCGGCTTGCACGGTCTGCCAAGCCGAATAGCCGATCTTCCCGAGCACATGATCTGCCCAAGGAGCCGATTTCAGTTCCTTCAAACTCGATCGACCAGCACACAGGTCGGCAAGCAACTCCAACTGAAGATCTTGTCCGATCTCCGGCACCTGCTCGTCAATTTCTGCCACCATTCCAATCCGGTGCAGCAGTTTTTGGAACTTCTCACCCGCGATGGGCAGCCGAGCCTTCGCGTTTTCAAACAAAATCGCCTCGGTCTGTTCATCACAAGGCACCTTGGCGGGTGTCTCGCGAAGAACCAAATCGCCATACCGAACCTGCCGACGACACTGAACGGCAGAGCGGCCTTCGTCCCAGGACTGCACCTCAACGGTTTCGACTTGCTCGGCATCCAACCAATCTTCTTGAATGGGAACCGCGGCGCGAACTCGTGATTCCGCTCCGCCGCCGTCGACGTCGTAACAAAGCATCAATTCCTGCGTCGAAGTTTCCCCGACGATTCGATTCAATCCAACG
>NZ_JBICHO010000632.1:0-39732 GCF_043100905.1 Rhodopirellula sp. JB055
TTTCTATCGGTCGTCGGGTATATGATGAGGGGTGTGTTTGTTCGAAATTTGATGCCGTGTATTCTGATCCTGCATTCATTAGTGATTTTGTTCTCACTGATCACGGTGGTCACTGCATTGGTTTTGATTCCAACCCTCTAACTGCCACGCCGATTCGCTCGCGTTCTGCTGCCGATCGCCCCGATCCAGCGAGCCTCCCTGACGAAAATCCATTTGCTACAACCAGACCCGGCATCTGGAATGGTTGCCGAGGGCGATCTTGTGGGCGTGATGGTGGAAGTGGACCGTCTGGGCCGCTCCGACGTCTGGCTGGAAATTCGAGATGAACATGGACAAGAACGCCAACGCATGGTCCGGCGTTCAGACGAAAACCCGGGTGTGCTTCAACATGAAACGGAGTTCTCTGCCGCATCTCGATTGCCAGCGTACTCATCCAATCTGCCTGTTCAACAAACTCCGATTGAATACCGAATTCTCGCGGGAGACGCGGAGACCCTCTGGCACAAGCTGACTCCCCAACCTCGACCACGTGCCATTTCGTTTGTCAAAGAGTACCAGTTCCCTGCGCACACCAAACTGCCTAACAAAATCACCACCGAAGACCATGGAGACCTCACCGCATTTGTCGGCACCAAAGTGACGATGAAAGTGGAATTTGATCAACCCGTTCGAGACGCGGAAATGCAGTTCTCTTCGCGTGGATCGGGATTGGCTTTGAGCCCTGTTTCCGCCAACGAACATCAATTCGAAATCACAATTCCAATTTCGACCCCGGGCAGCTATCGAGTGGACGCGATAGGCGTTGGCACCGGTCTGAACAATCCGTTTTCACCGAGATACACGATTGATCCCGTCGTCGACCGCAACCCCATCGCCATGTGGGACGATTCGATCCCTCGTCGGCAAATTGTCTCGCCGGCCGCCGTGCTGTCGCTGCCTGGGCATCTCGAAGACGACATCCCGCTGGACTATGCGATCCAACAAATCCTGCTGGAAGGCGAGGGCCTGACGGAAACCAAAATTCAATTGAACGATCCACAGACGATCGTTCAACTGGACCTGAACTGGGACTTGGCGCGTTTTGACGGACGCGAAAAAGCGGACGCGAATTTGCCTTCCGGCAGCCGATTGAAAACTCGACTGATTGCTGTGGATCGAGCGGGGCATCGTGGGCAGTCCAATTGGATCGACATCTTCATTGCCCAGTCAGGTTTTGATCCCGACCGACATCAAGACTTGATGACGCAGCAAAAACTGACACGCCAAATCGTGGCCTGGCTCGAAGAGTTGGACCAGATCAACGAAAGCATGCACTCCAGCATGAAAGCAGCGATCGAGTCTCCCGACACACAACCGTTCCAATTGGAGCCCGAGTTTTCCAATCAATTCGAGAAGCTTCGAGACCAGTGGGAATCCATTTCTGGATTCAACGCCGTCGACGAAGACATCTCGCTCACCCCTGACGAAGCGTCCCCCACGACGATTCACAAACGGATCTCCTCGCTGAACGATCCGATCCGAATCGACCAGTGGACGCGTCTGGATTCGGCCGCCTCGTTTGCACTGGCCCAAGCGTTCCTCCAATACCAAACCTGGCAACAGATTAGCGAGCAATTCCCCAACGAGGACTCTGCCCCCCAGCGCAAACGGGCCTCCAGCTCTCATATTGGAAAACTTCGGATGCTCCGCCAGTTGTCTTCCCGGTCCATTGATTTCATTCAAGCTCTCCTAGCAGTCGAGCTTGCCAACGGACTGTCCACGGACATGGAAACGATCCAAAACAGTGCCGAGATGCTCGGCGATGCAAACGCGAATATTCCGATCACTCGACTGCCCGGGCAAAGCGAACTTCTGCAGCAACAGCTTCAACAACTCAGCGACCTGTTGAAGGTCATGGAAGCGGACCTCCCAGAAGACGTCCAGCGGCACCACGAGCAAATCCATCGCTTCGTCGATCAGCGCACACAGATCATTTCCGACGCTCGCGAAAAACTACGCACGTCACAAGACGGAAACGCGGAGCACCCTTTTCGCGACACCATGGGTCAGATTGCTACGGAAATCGAGGCCCTGCGGGTTCACAGTTTGTTGCACGGCAACGTCGCCAACCGAATCGCTTCTGCGATGAAGGAGTTCAGCGCCGAACCGATGGGATGGGGCGGACAATTGTCAACTCTGAATCGAACTGGCAAGCAATGGCGTGACCAACAACGCAAAACGGAATCACTCGCCGAGCGAGGCGACTCCAATCAATTGGCCGAATCCAAATCGATCGAGCGACTTCATCAAGAATCGTTTCAGGCAACCCGCGACACCATTCTAAAACACTTGCAACGTGCTGAACGCGTTGAAGAAACGAGAAGCGATTCGCAAGTGATCGCCACATCGGACCTCGACCTGATCTCCCGCACATTGGAAGCCATCACAACAGAAGGATTCACTTCGCCAGAAAACATGGACCTCGACGCGGTCGCGTTCTTCGACCAAGTCGCGAAGGCAGTGATGACGCTGAACGCCGGGAACCAATTGCACCGTTTCGAGAAACAGTTGCAGTTCGTAGCCGACCGCGAACGATACCCGGTCAATTCAGCCGACGCCATCATTCACCAACCCATCCGGCTCGAACACATCCAAGTCGCCAACGACATCCCGATGGCACAAGTTCGCCACCTTGGGCTGGATTCCAAGGTCGCTGATCCGCTTCGCGACACGCGTTGGAACGCCGACGCCAGTCAAGCTCGCGATCGACTGAACCGGCGTCGCTGGGCAAACGAGGCCCCCGTGTCGGCTGCCATTCCCATTGAGTCGATGCTCCAAACCTATCAATCCACCTGGAACGACCTTGACCCGATGATGGAAGCAGCTCGTGAATTCCTTCGCGGACTCACACCGAGCTTGTCCGACCAAGCACGCGAGGCAGCAAAGAAAGCCAAACAACAAAGCGCTGACATTGAAGAGGACCATTCCAAACGTTCCGACTCTCCTGAACAGGTCGCAGCGGAAGCCGAAACGAAATTTGACGACCTAAAAAATCAACTCAGCTCGATCGCCGAACAATTAGCAGACCGAGCCAACAACGCGGACTACTCTCAGTCCGCCGAAGCGCAAGCGGCTCGTGATGCCGACCGAGCCATCTCCGCGATCGAACAACAAACCGCACAAGTTGCCAATCAGCTTCACGAAAACCAACCGGATGAAGCATCCCAATCGCTCGATGAACTCTCAAAAACACTCGATACCATCGCCGACCACTTCGAAGCTCTCGATGAAGGCGAGGAGGCCGCCGAGACACGGGACGCACTCCAGGAACTGGCAACCGATTCCGAGACATCACCGTCAATGGACAACCAGTTCAATGCAGCCGAATCGGTCGCCAAAGCGAACCAGATGACTCCCGAGCAACTGCTCGAACAACTCGAAAAGAAGCTGCCCACCGATCAACCGATGCAAGAATCGCTGCAGGACATCACCGAGCAAACGGTGCGAGCGGCCGAACAAATGATTCGCGAAGCCGCAACGGAAGAAACATCCCTGCGTCGCAACCTCGAACGTTCCGACGCTGAATTCGCCGAACAGAAACGCGTCGCTCGGGATGAGTTGCGTTCCATCACGGACCGTGCCAAGGCCGTTCAGAATCACTTGCTGTCCATGGCGGATCAAGCCAGCAAGTGGGCCAACGAAGATTCTCTTCAACGCGAAATTCAACAGATTCGCGAACAGCTTTCCGGTGCAACGGAAACGGCCAAGGCGGTTCAGGACGACAACGCTCTGCTGGAGGACTTGCAAGACGCCAATCAATCGCTTCGTGAAGTCGTGCAAAATGCCTCTGAGCGAACCGCCGCGATCAACGAGAAAGCTCAACAGTTGCAAAAACAATCCCTGCACAACAACGAACAATCACGCGCCAAAGCGGCGCGGCAATTGGAATCCATGCAGCGACGTGGAAAAAACCAATACCTGCAATCGCTTCAGAAGGAGAACCAGCAATGGCATCGCAACGTCGATGAGGCTGGCCGGCGCATCCAGCAAGCACAAAACCAAGAACGCAATGCTCGGCGAAGCCTCGATCAAGCCAAGCAACAACTGAAGAAACATCCCGGCGAAGACTGGGCCGAGAAAAACGTGGCGGAGAAACAGGCTCAAGTCGACAATGCGAAAACGGCTGCGGCAGCGGCCAAGCAAACTCGCGATTCGGCTCGTGATTCCGAACGCCTGGCCAAACAGCATTATGAAGCAGCTCGCAATCGAGTGGTGGCCAACCTGGACGCTCCCAATCCCGCAGCTGAAATGCTCTCGCGAGTCACCGAGCAAGCCGTCGAGGAACTGCAGGAACTCGCCACGTCACTTGCTTCCAATCAAGAAGCCCTTGCGATCGATAGCTCGCTCACACCTCCTGCGTCGTCGAATCAACCTCTCGCCGAGCAGCAACAGAGACTTCAATCATCCGTTGCGATGGCAGCCGAAGAACTCCGACGGGCCGCGCGACACGAAGAACGTCTGGGCAACCAAGCATCCGCTGACAAACTGGACGAGGTCGCGGAGGAAATCCAAGCGGTCAACCAACAACCAATGAGCGAAGCCCAAGAATCCTTGCAGTCCGGGCGAGCCAGCCAAGCCAATGATCAGCTCGCTCAAGCCGCCGCGCAGTTGCAAGCAAAAGCGGATGCACTCGCTCAACAAACGGCCAACGATTCGACCGACCAGCAAGCGGGCGCAAACACCGGTTCGGAAAACGATCCCTCTTCTTCACAAGGGCAAAAATTGGCGAAGACGCTGGACGAACTGGACCGAGCTCTTCATTCGCCGCCACCTGAACCAACCGGAGATGATCCGTCGTCAGATCCGTCTCAGCAATCGTCCGAAAACCAAGATTCGGATCAATCAGGCGACGGATCCGCCAGCGAATCGCCTTCCGACGCATCGGGAAGCCAGCAGGGCACCCCGTCCAATAGCGCCCAGGATTCTGGTCAGCAACAAACGTCGGGACAGGCTTCCTCGACATTGGCAGAAGCCGCCCAGCAAGCCATCCGCAACCTGGCACAACAACGCCAACGTCAGTTGCAACAAATTGCTCAAGCCGGTGAACCGTCTCAACCATCCGACCAAAATTCGTCGCAGCCCAGCAGTGCGCAAGCGAACAACCCAGCCCTGGGCGAGGGCCAAACGCATGACAATTCTCTGATCGACGCGAGCGATTGGAACATTGTCGATGGCGACTGGGGCGAACTGCGTGAACGCCAAACGGACGAGGTTATCCAAGACCGAAAAGTCCGCATCCCGATGACGTATCGCAGAGCCGTCCAAGCCTACTTCGAAGCGGTATCGGCCGAAGCAGCAAAGTCGATTAACTCCCAGTCAGGAGCGGACCGATGACCTCGATGACCACCCCCATCCACACTCGACTCGACCGCCGATCCTGGCTCGCTCAAGCCATCTCAGGCACCGGAATTGCGTGCGCAAGCATGCTCGGCTCTGAACTCGCATTGCCGGCACGCCCAGCGTCCGCCGACGAAGACCTGACAGACCTCTACGTGGAGGACGCCATTGACCAGTCCGTTCACCGGGGCGTTCAGTTTCTGTTGCGGTTGCAAAAAGACGACGGGTCAATCGCGGACCGTGGCAATGCAACGGCAATGACTTCGCTGGTCATCATGGCTCTCGCATCGATCGGAACGATCCCGGAGCCAGGCACTCCCGAGGGACGGGCGATGAGCCGAGCGATTGAATTCGTGCTGCAGCCTCGCAAGCAAATGCAGGGCTACTTTGGCCATCACGATGGATCGCGAATGTATGGCCATGGCATCACGACATTGATGCTCACAGAAATCTTGGGCATGGGCGCGACCGTCGACCAAAATGAACGGATTCACAACGCGTTGGTGCGAGCGATTCAGGTGATCCTTCAATCGCAAGCCGTTCCCAAGCCACCACGACTTCAGGGAGGATGGCGATACAAACCCGATTCGCGAGATTCCGATTTGTCGGTTTCTGTGTGGCAGGTCATGGCATTGCGATCGGCCAAGAACGATGGGTTGGACGTGCCTTCCGAAGCCATCGATTTGGCAGTGGAATACTTAAAGGAATCGTACACGTCACCGCTGGATGAAAACGGACAACCGCGAGAGAAAGTCAGTGGTTTCGCCTACACCCCTGGCACGCACCATCCCGCTTTCACGATGACTGCGGCCGGTTTGCTCGCGATGCAAACCTGCGGCCAGTACGATTCGCCGTTGGTTGCGGGAGCCGCCGCGTGGTTGCTTGAACACCCTCCTCGGACGAACGAGCGATTCTTTTTTTACGGCATGTATTACTACGCTCAAGGCATGCACCAAGTCGGCGGAGAAGCCGCCACCACCGCGGCCAAATTGGTTCCCGAGTTGCTGCTGCGATTGCAAGCGGACAACGGGTCTTGGGTCAGCCATCAAGGGGAAGAACGCAACGTCGGCGTGGCCTACGCGACTTCGCTGGCAATCCTCAGCCTCAGCGTTCGTTACCATTATTTACCGATTTACCAGCGGTAGCAGATGCCCCAACGGACGTGTTTTCACCGTGAATCGCGACCGATTTGCCAACCGTCCGATTCCGCACAATCGAATTGGATTGACAATAGGATTGGACCTGGGAATACTACCAGCAACGTTGCGTGGTGCCTGCGATCCAAAGCTTGGATCGCTGGGAACAGGGAACTTCGGTGAGATTCCGAGACGGCCCGGCCGCTGTATCCGACGCGGAGTCGCTGTACTCAGTGTCTTACAAGCAATAATTACGCTTGTGCCATTGTCATTGATCGGAATTTTCCGTGACGGACGAGAAGGCGAGCGTTTGCGAGTTTGCGTCGGGAGTCAGAAGACCTACCACGAAACGGACGCTATGTGATCTTCTTGGGCGAGATCGGCGTCGAGGCGAAATCGGATTTCGCTTGGCTGTTTCGTTGTATCCCAGTTCGAATGACAAGGCTTCTTCTGCGCGGGCATTCCCCCATGCGTTGAGCTTCGATTCGGATTGACTCGATCGCTTTGCATGCTTCCGTCTTCCAGTTCCCCATATCGCCGCTACCGAAGCGTTTTCGCCTCCGGTTTCACCCTGGTGGAATTGCTGGTCGTGCTCGCCGTCATCGGCGTCTTGGTTGGCCTGCTGTTGCCCGCCGTCCAAGCCGCACGAGAAGCCATGCGTCGTGCATCTTGTCAAAACAACATGCACCAAATCGGGTTGGCCCTGCACAACTACCATGCCGCTCACCGAAAGTTTCCTCCGGGTGCGATCGAGGTACGGCCTCAGTACCCCAACGGAAAACAATTGGCTTGGTCCGCGTTTGTTTTGCCATTCCTGGAACAATCGGGATTGCACGAACAAATTGACTTCGGGCTGGCCTTCGACGCACCTGAAAATGAACTCGCTGCCGCAACGGTCTTGCCGACCTACCTCTGTCCCAGCACACCTCGATCAGACGGACGAATCCAAGATCGCGGAGCATCCGACTACGGCGGAATCTACGGCCAGCGGATCACGGACCGAAACGATCCGCCCAACGGAATGATGCTGCACGACCGAGCCCTTGCGATGCGAGACATCCTGGATGGCAGTTCGAACACCGTGATGGTCTCGGAGGACGCCGCGTTCCCGGATGGACAATGGATCAACGGGCGAAACTTGTTCGACCAAGCGTTCCCGATCAATCAGGCCCCTGCATTTGAGAACGACATGCGTAGTTTTCATGTCGGAGGTGTGATGGTGCTTCGTGCGGACAGCTCCGTGTCCTTCCTGACGGAACAACTCGACTTAGAAATCCTGGCCGCGCTTTGCACGCGAGCCGGGCATGATGACGCCACCCTGTAATACATCATTGAAGCAAACACTCCCTGGATCTGCCGTGAACAAGCTCAAACCAAGTCGTTTCGCTCGCCGCCAACAATTGCGTTTGGCCTTGGAGCCATTGGAATCACGCCAACTTCTTGCGGCCGGACCGTACGCTCCCGCGGCCGGAGAAGTCGGCACGACCGCCATCGATCGTGAATCACCCGCCATTGTCGGATGGGCCACCGGTGTGGACGACTACTCCCCTGGGGCTGCGGTGGACGAAGCGTGGCAGGTCGCCTCTCAAGCCCTCGGTCCGGCGGAAGGCCAATCCGGCAGTATCGTTTCGCTGGGGCGATCCGGAACGCTCACACTGACATTTGAGGATCCCATTCGAGATGGATTGGGATTCGATTTCGCGGTGTTTGAGAATTCCTTTTCAGACACGTTCTTGGAACTGGGTTATGTGGAAGTCTCCTCCGATGGAGTCAACTTTTTCCGCTTTGAAAGTGATTCGCGAACAGACTCCGCCGTGGGCGCGTTTGGGTCCATTGATCCAACCAACTTGAACAATCTCGCGGGCAAGTACCGCGGAGGATTCGGCACGCCGTTCGACCTGCAAGAACTTCGCGGCACAGACGGACTCGACGTCACTGCGGTCACTCACGTCCGCTTGGTCGATGTTTACGGCGACGGCAGTTCGCTCGACGGACAAGGCGACCCGATCTACGACCCAACACCAACGGTGGGCAGTGCTGGACTGGACGTCGACGGCGTCGCTGTCCTGCACGCGAAGGAAACCGGTTCCGCCGTCATCGATTTCGAAACGTTGGGCTCCGATCTTGGCGCCGCCACCTTCTCCAACCAAGCCCCCGACGGTTTCACGCAAGAGGAACTGGCACTGAACAACGATTACAACTCGCTGTACAGAAGTTGGCAGGGCTGGGCCATCTCCAAGGAAACCGATTCCACCACGGCGGGTTTTTCGAACCAGTACAGTGCCTTCCCTGGCGTCGGGCACGATGGTTCCGACACCTACGCCGTCGGTTTCTATTCGGAGTTTGCGGAACCCGAAAACCGGCCCACCTTGGAATTGGATCCCGAAGTTGGCTCGCAGTTTGATTCACTGTGGATCACCAACACGACCTACGCTGCGCTATCGATGACCGAAGGTGACCTCTTCGCGAAGCAATTCGGCGGCGATAGCGGAACCGACCCAGACTTCTTCGAGGTCGACATCCATGGGCTGGACGCGGCGGGTGAATCCATCGGCACGGTGACCGTCACGCTCGCGGATTTCCGGTTTGAGAATTCCGCAGACGATTACATCGTGGACGAGTGGATTGAAGTCGATCTGTCGTCCTTGGGATACGCGCAAGCGTTGCAATTCGAGGTTCGATCCTCGGACGTCGGCGATTTTGGGATCAACACGCCAACCTACTTTGCAGTGGACGACGTGACCGTCCAACGCCCGCAGGTCGCCCTGGACCTCGAAGAGTCCACGATTTTGGAATCGGAATCGATGACAGGTCGAGTTTCGCGTCCCACTCTCGACAACAGTTCGCCGATGACTGTTTCGATCTCCAACTCGAACAGTTCGCTGGCGACTTTGCCAACTCAGGTCACAATCGCTGCGGGTGCCGACTACGCTGAATTCACCGTGTCGACAGCCGACGACGATTTGGCCGGTCCAGACCAAACCGTTGAATTGACTGCAACGGCTGAACTGCAGGCCTCTCGCGTTCGAGAACTGACAGTGCTCGATGACGATGCAACAGGACTCAGTTTTTCAATCAGTTCACTGCAACAAACCGAGGGCGCCACCGACAGCACGCTGACGCTTCGCCGCAACGACATCGATGTTTCCTCTGCGTTGACGGTTTCGCTCGCCGCGGAACCCGATTCGCGGTTGAACTACCCCGCGTCGCTCAACTTCCTCGCCGGCCAACGCGAAATTTCGGTGGTCATTTCCATCACCGATGACGAGAAATTCTCGCCGACTCAATCGGTTCAGTTGGTGGCAACCGCGGATGGGCATTTGGAATCGGTTGCCACGATCGAACTCGTCGATGACGATTCGAGAACGCTGACTGCCACCGCCCCAACGGCCTCCTTGGATGAAGCCAGTCCCAACCAGACCGTCACCGCGGTCATCCACCGCAATGACGCCTCGCTTGATGCCCCGATGACGATCGGATTGATCAATCCGTCATCGGACTTATTGACGATGCCATCGTCGGTCGTGATTCCGTCTGGGTTTGACTCCGTAGAAGTCACCATTGGCTTGGTCGACAACGACGTCATCAACGCCAGCCAAACATTCACGGTGATTGCCAGGAACGCAGACGCTATCGATGCGCAATTTGACGTCACCGTCATCGACGACGAAGCCCCCACTTTTGCGCTCTCTCTTCTCGACTCGCAGGGCCTCGCCTTGAACGAAGTGACCGAGGGGCAGTCCATCCAATTGTCCGTGGCTCGCCCAGCGACCAATGTTTCAGAACCTGTCACGGTCACGCTGGAACAGTCGCTCGCCGATCGCATTGATGGGCCGATGGAAATCGCGATTCCTGCTGGAGCGACATCCGCAGAAGTGACTTGGTTGATCGAAGCAGACGAGACCTTGACCGGCGACTTGGACTGGACAATCGAAGCCAATGCCACCGGCTTTGACACCGCACGTCTCGACACCACTGTCTTGGATTCTGATTCGCCAACCCTGATGCTCACCGGACCGACCGAGCCGTTGCTGGAATCCGATGCCATCTCGATCGGCGATTTCGAAACCTTCGGTCAAACCTTGGTGTCTGACGGATACGATAATAACGCAGGCCAATCGGGTGCCTTCGTCGATGGCGACTTGACATTCGGCAATTCGTTTAGCGATGCGTATGGCTTTGACAGTTGGTCTGGGTTCTCGATCAGTCGCGGGACCGACACGACGACGCCGGGATACTTCAACCAATACGCGGCCATCGCGGGCAAGGGCGCTCGCGAATCGAACACCTACGCCATTGGATACAACGGCGCAGACGCTGTGATTCAACGTTCCAACGAATCTCAACCGTTTGAATCCATCGCGGTCACCAACACCACCTACGCCGCGCTCTCGATGCTCAGCGGTGACGCGTTCGCAAAGCAGTTCGGTGGCGAATCAGGCGATGATCCTGACACGTTTGTGTTGACGATTGTCGGCAAAGACGCAAACGGCGATTCCATTGGCGAAGTCGAATTCCACCTCGCCGACTATCGCTTTGAAGACAACTCGCTGGACTACATCGTTGACGAATGGACCACCATTGACCTGACCTCAATTGGCGAAGCAACTGAACTGCACTTTTTTTTGTCGTCCACAGACGTCGGCCAGTACGGCATGAACACACCGGGTTATTTCGCGATCGATGACGTCCAACTCGCAGCCCCGGAAAATGGACTGCCGCAGCTCACCGTCCACCGACAAACGCTCGATGCCAGTGAACCACTGGAAGTGACCTTGGTCGCCAATCAAACCGACATTCAGATCCCCGAAACGATCGTGATTCCTGCGGGTGAAGAGAACGTGTCGGTGCCGGTTCGTTTGATTGACAACCGGCTGGCAGATGGCAACCGCGAAGTCTCAATCACTGCCACGGCCAACGGCTTCGCTCCTCAAACGATCTCGCTGAGCATCGAAGACAACGATGCCCCGTCGCTAACGGTGACTCACCCGTCGAATGAAACGTTGAACGAGTCACAGAGCATCGTTGTGAGCATGGAAGACGCGGGATCAAACCTCGCCCCTGAATCCTTTGACAATGGATCCGATCTTTCGGGAGCGATTGCTTCCGGCCCCTTGGAATTCCCTAACGTCTACAACGAGCAATACGGTTCCTGGAGCGGTTGGGCAGCGTCCAATGTGACCGATGTAACGACACCTGGCTATTCAAATCAATACGCCGCGTACTCGAACCTCGGCGGTGATCCTTCGGGCGGCGGTGATTCGTCCGAGACCTTTTTGATTGGCGCAGGCAGCGGTGGATCAGCACCAAGCGTGTCGTTACCCTCGACAATGCGCGACGCTCGTTTCGCATCGATCTCTTTGACCAACAGCACTTACGCCGCACTTTCAATGCAACAAGGTGACGCGTTCGCGAAACAATTTGGCGGAGAAACTGGCGACGACCCAGACTTCTTTTTGTTGACAATCGTTGGTCTGGATTCAACTGGCGAAACCGTCGGAACCATCGACTTCTATCTCGCGGACTATCGATTTGAAAACAACTCGTTGGACTACATCGTCGATGAGTGGACCACCATTGATTTGACATCGCTGGACGGAGCCTCCCAGCTTCGATTTGACCTCTCCTCCTCCGATGTCGGTGACTACGGGATGACCACCCCGGCCTATTTCGCGGCTGACAATTTGGTTTTGGATCAAGTGCCAGCGGCGCCAACGTCAATGGTGATTCATCGCAATGACGCTGACTTGAGTTCCGCACTTCCGCTGGCGTTTGAATCCGACGATTCGCGTTTTGCAATCGATTCACCGATTGAAATCCCGGCAGGAGCCGACTCGGTTCAAATCCCGGTCTCCATTTTGAATGACCGCACCGTCAATTCAGACGGTGACGCTCTCTGGACCGTTTCCGCGGACGATCATGTGGCAGGCGCTGCGACGGTTTCGATTCAAGACGATGAAACACCTGGGATCGAGGTGCATCGACTGCTCGATTCAATGGAAGTGACTGAGGGTGAAACAGTAAACCTTTTCGAGCTTCGCTTGTCAGAGCGTCCCGCGTCGGACGTCACGATCTCGGCTGAGACATTGATTGAAAACGTGGACGCCAGCAACCAGTTTTCGCTCAGTGCCGAGTCCTGGACCTTCGCACCTGACAACTGGTCCGAACCGCAAACCATTTCCGTCACCGGCAACATGGACTTCTTGCCAGAACCCAACCAAACGATCGAACTGAGATTCGAAGTCGCCAGCGAAATCAGTGACCCAGGATATGTTTCCGCAGCCTCCGTGCAGGATGCGTTCACCCTGCTGGACTATCAACCGACGGACCTGAGCCTGGCGATTGAAGCGGACCAATTGGTTCTGCGTGACAACCGTGATGATGCGATTTGGGCCTCGATCGATCGTGACGAAAACTTCGCACTGGACCTCGATGAACAAGACCAATTATTGTCCATTGCTCCTCTCGCTGCAGCCGCCGGTTTGGTCAGCATTGACATGGGTGCTGGCGACGACCACGTGGTGCTTGACACCACTTGGTTCACTTCCATTGATGGTGGAGAAGGTTTCGACCGATTAATCGCCCAGCCTACCGATGGAATTGTGAGTGATGGCGACGGGTCCAATATTGATCTGGCGGCTTGGCTGCAAAATCGGGTGGTTGGATTTGAAGAGTTAGTGCTGGGGGACTCCAGTTCTGACGAACCGCTGACCTATCTTCTGGACTCCGCTCGATTGAAGACTTTGCTGGGCGACAATCCTCCCACGATCACCAGCATCGGCAGCCAGAACCTGGAACTGACCGGAAGTTGGCAACTGGGCGTTCCACTTGTCGCGGACGGCTTGGTGCGTCAACGCTTGGTGTCCGAGACGCTTGAGATCCAAGTGATCACCAGCACTCCATGGCAGAACGCGATTCTCAGCGAGGACGTCAATGCGAACGGAGAGGTCACCGCTTTGGATGCATTGACTGTGATCAACCGGCTCAACTCGGGTGAATCCGAGGAGCTAACAACTCCAAACGACCCCAATGAATTGATCGGCCGGTTCTACGATGTTTCCGGTGACGGGCGGGTTTCAGCTTTGGATGCATTGAAAGTGATCAACTATTTGAATGGAGAAACCGCAGAGGGTGAACCTGTGGCTGCTTTTTCAAACCTTCAGCCAGTGCAATCCACCGTGAGTTCGGTTGCTGATCAGCGTCCGCAAGGATCTTGGCTCACCGACGCGGAGGATGAGATCGCGACAATCGATGCTCGACTGACAGTTGCCGAGGGCATAGCAGCACCGGCCCAACCATCTCAATCCACTGGTCTCTCCACCGAGCTGATTGACCAGTTGTGGAGCGAGTCTGGCCGAGACTCGAGCGATGATTCGGACTCATCCGAAAACGACGATTGGATCAATTCCCTCGAGTTGCTCGGTGACACCGCATGATCCCACCCGCCGCCGCACCGGAGTCGCCCTGCATTGGGGTTTGCCAGGTGAATCACCAGCAAATGTGCCTCGGATGTTTCCGAACTTTGGGGGAGATCGGCCAATGGTCGATTGCATCTCCCGCAGAAAAACGTTCCATTCTTGAGTCGGTACGCCAGCGGCGGGCCGCTCAAGCTCCACCAGTCCAATCCGTGCCGCACGAACCCAACTCGTGACGTCTCGTCGCCTGACGGGGCCGGACTCTTGGCGACCTCATTTCCGTACCTTTGACTTTCCTGCCGTACCTTTGTTTTTGATTGAGTGTTCCAGTGAATCCCAGTAACAACGTGCAACGTTTTGCAATCGTTTTGGCCATGATCGGCATCGCTGTCGCATCCCGGCTGCTCCCACACCCACCGAACTTCACGCCGCTCGCAGCAATGTGCTTGTTCGCCGGTGCGATGACCGTCTCGCCCAGAATCATGGCCGTGTCGGTGATCATCGCGATGTTGATCAGCGACGCAGTCCTTGGTTTCCATTCCTTGATGCCGGTTGTCTACGGTTGCCTTTTGGCGAACTTTGTCATCGGTCGTAAACTGGTTGGAGCCAACACAAATGCAATCCGAGTCGTCGCGGGCTCGCTGGTTGGCAGCGTGCTGTTCTTCGTGGTCACAAACTTCGCCGTTTGGGTGTCGTTCTATCCATCGACCTGGACGGGATTGACCGCCTGCTTTGCAGCAGCCATCCCGTTCTTCCAGTACACCTTGTCGGGGGACTTGGTTTACAGCGGACTGTTCTTCGGCGTTTACGCTCTGGCCACCAATGGCGTTGCCTCCATTCGCGGCAACTTTCAACCAGCTACAGTTCCTGCACGAACTGCTGAATAGTTTCGTCCAACCTGGACAGGCCGCCAAATCGAAAGCCGAGTGCTTGCAACTTGGCTGATGACATGTCACGGCCCGATGTCTTGGGACCGCCGACCAAAGTCGCCTTGGAGTTGGTTCGCTCCATCACGCGTGTGGCGATCTCGTGTTCAGAGAAAAATCGATCGCAGCAATTGTAGGTTTCGCCTGCGATCGACACTTCCGTTTCGAGCAGCGTGGTTGCCGCAGCCGCGACATCTTTGACGTGGACGACTTTTCCGCCACCGTCTGCTTTGACAGTCTCGCCACGAGCAACCGCTCGAATCAAGCCGTACCACTTCGAGTTTTCGAGTGGAGTATCGGCTCCATAGATCGAGACCGGGCGAAGACTGGCGGCTTGGATGCGGCCTGCACTGCCGTACGCATGCACCACCGTTTCCATCGATGCTTTGCAGGCACCATACAAAGAACCGGGCCGCAGCGGATGCTGTTCATCCAACGGGATCCCGTCCACAACGTGTTGGT
Source organism: Rhodopirellula sp. JB055 (assembly GCF_043100905.1). NCBI lineage: Bacteria > Pseudomonadati > Planctomycetota > Planctomycetia > Pirellulales > Pirellulaceae > Rhodopirellula > Rhodopirellula sp. JB055. The sequence goes on from NZ_JBICHO010000632.1 coordinate 15,316, forward strand.
GAACGGCGCCCGATGAAACGAATACGAAACGGTCAACCGACTGGGCACAGGCCGTTTCGAGCAGCGCGATCGATCCCATCAGATTCGTCTGGATATAATCCAGCGGCTGTTCCGGTTCCTGCATGAAACCGGCTCCCTCGCGAGCCAATGCTGTGTGCACCACAGCATCACAGCCGGCCACCAATTGCTCGATTGACGCTCGATCGTCCAGTTCGCCGTGGGTCCAATCGACTCCTTCTGAGTCAGGGGGGACGCTTTTTCGAGTCCAACCGCGCACGGAGTGGCCGTTCTCCAGCAGATTCGATACGACGTGACGCCCCAAAAAACCGGTTGCTCCGGTGACCGCAACAAGCATCCCAAACCTCCAAATGCAAAAATGAACCCACTTAAACGCACCTAGCGTTGCCCCACGGCGCACAAAACGCTTTTTGACTAGTTGACTTTCCAAAGGATCGTTAGAACGTGGGCTTCCGCCTGAAACGTTTATCCATTGAAAGCTGTCCTTTGTCTTCCACCGCATCCCCTTCTCAAGACGCCGGCACCTCGAGCAACACCGCTGTTCGAGAAGAGATCCGAAACGTCGTCATCATCGCACACGTCGACCACGGAAAAACCACGCTGGTGGATTGTCTGCTGCGGCAAAGTGGCCAGTACCGTGACGCGGAGCTTAAAGGCGAGCGGATTCTGGATTCGAACGACATTGAAAAAGAACGTGGAATCACCATTCTGTCCAAGAACATTGCGGTTCACTACCGCGGCGTGAAGATCAACTTGATCGACACCCCAGGTCACGCGGATTTCGGCGGTGAAGTTGAACGCGTCGTGCGAATGGCCGATGGTGCACTGGTGTTGGTCGACGCCGCCGAAGGCCCCATGCCACAAACGCGATTTGTCTTGGAAAAGGCACTGCAGGCCGGTGTGAAACCGATCGTGGTGGTGAACAAAGTCGACCGCCCTGACGGACGTCCTCCCGAGGCACTCGACGAAGCATTGGAATTGCTAGCTGATCTCGGTGGAGAAGAGCAACTCGATAGCGCAGCCTACGTTTTCGCGAGCGCTAAAGAAGGCTACGCGACCGATGATCCAGCCTCACCTACCGAGGACATGCGTCCGTTGTTGGATCTGCTGGTGGACCACTTGCCTGGCCCAACGGTCGACACCCAGTCCGATTTTCAAATGATGGTCACCACATTGGACTGGAGCGAATACGTTGGCCGAATCGCCGTGGGCCGCGTCAACGCGGGAACCATCCAAACGGGTCAGGCACTCGATGTTCATACCATCGATTCCGCGGGCAATCCAATCGTCCGAAAAGTCAAAGCCTCGGGCTTGTACGTGTTTGACAAACTGGGACGTGTACCTGCAGAAAGCGCTGGTGCAGGTGACTTGATCGCACTGGAAGGCCTTGAAGACGTCGAAATCGGTGACACCATCACGGCCTGCGACACAGGCAAAGCGTTGCCACGACTGAAAGTCGATGAGCCCACCTTGGAAATGGTTTTCAGTGTCAACTCGTCACCGTTGGCTGGCCGCGAAGGCAAGTACGTGACAACGCGTCAGATCAAAGCCCGACTAGAAAAAGAACTGGAACGCAACGTCGCTCTGCGCGTTTCCATGATCGAAGGCACCGAAGCCTATGCGGTTGCCGGACGAGGCGTGCTTCACTTAGCCGTTTTGATCGAAACCATGCGTCGAGAAGGCTACGAACTCAGCGTCGGAAAGCCACGTGTGGTCTTCAAGGAAATCGACGGCAAGAAGCACGAGCCATTTGAAACGCTGCGAGTGGAAGTCCCCACCGAAGCAATGGGTCCCGTGATGGAACTCGTCGGTTTGCGACGGGGACAGCTCGAAGAAATGAAGCAGCGTGGTGACTATAGCCTGCTCCGCTTCGTCGTCCCATCGCGTGGTTTGATTGGCTTAAGAACGCGATTGCTCAACGCAACTCGCGGAACCGCCATCATCCACCATCGATTCGAAAGCTATCGTGTGGTGGAAGGCGATGTACCGCGCCGTGCCAACGGAGTGTTGATCTCCATGGTCGGTGGCAAAACCATGCCGTTCGCCTTGTTCGCACTGCAAGACCGTGCCGAGTTGTTTGTTCCCCCAGGCACCGAGGTATACGAGGGCATGATCGTCGGCGAAAACGCTCGCGAAAACGACATGACCGTGAACCCGTGTCGCGAGAAAAAGCTGACCAACATGCGTGCCAGCGGCAGCGATGAAAACGTCATCCTGAAACCACCACGTGACATGTCGCTCGAAGCCGCCCTGGAATACATCGAAGACGACGAATTGGTCGAGGTCACCCCAGAGTCCATTCGTCTTCGAAAGATTCTTTTGAAAGAATCAGACCGTCGTCGCAAAGGCCGCAACGGCTGATTCTGACCGATGCAGTTGCTTCTCATTCGACACGCGGAAAGCGAAAACAACGCGAAACCGGTGCACGCTCGCGTCTGTGATCCCAGCATCACGGCGCGAGGACGACTGCAAGCTGACTGCCTTGGGAAATGGATGTCTGGTCTGGCCATCGACCAAATGATCACGAGTCCATTCCTTCGCACGTTGGAAACGACTGGATTCGTTTGGAAGCATGCCCACACTGCGCCACGGCGATATCCCATCTCAGTTTGGCACGACGTGTTTGAGCATGGTGGCTGCTACCATGGGCACCATGAGAAGAACTTCCGTGGTGCGGAAGGCTTGGGCCGAAAGGCGATTCACTCGTTTTTTCAAGAAATCAGTGAGCAGTTCCCGGATCTCGAACCGCCTCCGCTCACGGTGGACTCTCAGATCCAGGACACAGGATGGTGGGGTGGCAAAGATCGCGAAACTCCGGACCAAATGCGGGCACGTTCTCGGTCGGTGATCAGTCGTTTCGAAAACACGTTTGCTCCCGATCCAGCCGACAAACCCGGACAACTCACGACCGATCCAGTGGTGGTCTTGATCGCCCACGCAGACTTCTTGCGTGAGATGCTTTCCCAAATGCTGGCTGAAGTGGTCGCGATGGATTCGATTGGTCCCATCCCCAACACGTCCGTCACTTCTCTACAATGGTGCACAACGGGCTGGAAATTGAACTCGCTCAACAGTGTGACTCATTTGCCTCCGCGATTGGTGACAGGACATCAAGCAATGCTTTCCTAGTCCATTGTTTTTGGATGCAAAAAACAGACCCAATGCGTCGTCGGTAGCGTAGCAGTTCGTTGCAACGGCAACTTTCCCTGCTGCCCTCGTCTCCGCCAAGTCCGTTCTCCAATATGCTTTTGATCGATTCGCTGACCAAACGATTCACGATCGAAAGCGGAACCGTTTTCGCCGTCAATCAACTCTCGATGCGAGTCGGCCCGGGAGAAGTCTTTGGCTTGCTAGGCCCCAATGGTGCGGGCAAAACAACGACGCTTCGCATGGTGCTGGGACTGCTTGAACCTGACGAAGGGTACGCAGAAGTCGCTGGCATTCGCACCGCAGAAGATCCGTTTGCCGCCAAAGCCAAACTCGGTTTCGTCTCCGCCAGTGACGGCGTCTATCCCTGGCTATCAGTCCGATAAATGCTGCTCTATTTCGCTGATCTGTACGGCGTCGCTCCTAAGAAAGCGGTGGACCGTCTGAAAGAACTTGCCAGTGTGATGCAGATCGAATCATTGCTGGATCGTCGCGCTGGTTCTCTTAGCACAGGGCAGCGACAACGAGTGACCTTGGTTCGGGGTTTGATTCACGACCCGCCAGTGATGTTGCTTGATGAACCGACACGTGGGTTGGATGTGGTTGGCGTCCAAACCATCTTTGAATACATCGAACACTTGCGTTCTGCTGGGAAAGCTGTGGTGGTCTGCACACATCGATTGGACGAAGCCGAACGACTGTGTGACCAATTTGGCCTGCTTCACCAAGGCCGCATTCGTTACCGCGGCAACTTGAGTGACCTTCGCAAAGAAACCGGTCGCGAACATCTTGTGGAGATGTTTGTTGACTTGATGCAATCCACCGAACCGGCGTTGACCGAGGCCCCCGCGTGAATCTTTCTTGGTCCCGGCTTGGCCGACTCACTCTCAAAGAACTTCGGGAAACCCTGCGAGATCGACGAACAATGCTGACATTGGTGATGATGCCATTGTTGGTATACCCGTTACTCAGCATGGCACTCAACCGATTTCTACTATCCTCAGGAATGCCGGCCGAACAGGCTTTCGTGGTAGGCGTCTCTTCACTCCCTGAACGCGATTTTCTTCAGACACTGATTGAAGACCCTCGCAGTGCGCCCCCGGAGCCCATCCTGAAGGTCAATGGCGGCCAACTGGCTCAATTCAAAGTCGTTGTGCCCGAGGAAATGTCAGCAGAAGAAGCGCTGTCACAGAATTTACTCGACATCGCCGTGGAGTTTCAAAAGGGGGCCGACTCGATTCACTCCATTGAAATCATCTCCTACAACAACGACCAAGCCAGCAGCACAGCGCAAAGAATTCTCACCGAGCGTTTGCAGTGGTTGCAGTTGGCGGAGAGCATGCAAATCGCGCAGCGAATTGATCCGAACTACCGCGCGATTGATCTGCGAATTCGGTCCATCGGCGAGAAAGCCTCGGGATCGATCCTGGGCACGGTAATTCCACTCGTATTGGTGCTGATGACCATCACCGGTGCCGTCTATCCCGCCATCGACCTGACGGCGGGCGAGCGAGAACGCGGCACAATGGAAGCTTTGATGGCCTCGCCGGTCCCGCGGTGGTGGGTGCTGCTCGCAAAATACCTCGCCGTTGTCAGCGTTGCGTTTCTCACCGCCATGGCGAATTTGCTCGCGATGTTTGTGACCATGAAAGTGACCGGGTTGGCCGCAGTGCTCGCGGGTGAAGAATCCACGGTCGGACTGGTAGAAATCTTGCAGATCCTCGGTCTGCTGATGCTGTTCAGTTGCTTCTTCTCTGCACTGCTGCTGTCACTCACCAGTTTCGCAAAGTCGTTCAAGGAGGCTCAGGCTTACCTGATCCCTGTGATGTTGCTGTCATTGGGGCCCGCCATGCTTTCTTTAATGCCTGGCGTGAATTTGGAAGGCCCCTTGGCAGTTGCCCCACTCCTCAACATTGTCTTGCTTGCTCGCGATATTCTTTCCGGTACAGCCTCGACGACAGGTGCATTGATTGCCGTCACGAGCACTCTGTTTTACGCCGCAGCAACACTTGGCATCGCCGCCAAGCTGTTCGGGAGTGACGCGGTGGAAAGGACCAGCCAAAAGTCCTTCGGCTCGCTTCTCCAACGTCCCGACGAGGTGACGAATCACCCCAGCGTCAGCCAGGCAGGACTGGTGGTTGCGTTGCTGCTGCCCGCCTCGTTCTTGGTTTCGAATGGTTTGATGCAGTGGCTACGCCTTCTATCCGAAACCATCTCAATCAGCTCCCAATTGCTACTCAACGCACTGAGTTTGACTTTGGTGTTTGGCTTGATTCCTCTGTTCGCAACCATCCTGGGAAAACATCGCTTTGGCTCCACTTACCGTATGACCAAACCGCCGTTGGCATCTTTTTTAGGTGTCATCGTACTCGCCGGAGGCGCGTGGGCGTTCGCTCATGAAGCCCTGGCTCTTGCAGACCAGTTTGGAATCGCATTGTTGTCGGAAGACCAAATTGAACGCACACGCTCTCTGCTCGACAAATGGAAAACGGTTCCGCCGTGGATTTTATTGCTGACGATGGCGGCCACGCCCGCACTGATCGAAGAACTCTGTTTTCGCGGCTATCTATTTTCCGCTTTCTCATCCGTGCTTCGACCATGGTCCACGATCGTCATCACCGCGGTGCTCTTCGGGCTGTTCCATGTCTTTGTCGGCAGCACGCTGCTCATCGAGCGTTTCCTACCCACCACCCTTCTCGGATTGCTTTTGGGATGGGTCGCGTACCGAACCCAAAGCGTTTGGCCTGGTGTCTTGCTGCACTTCGTCCACAACGGGATGTTGGAACTGGCGGCTCGCTACCACGAGCAACTCGAATTCCTAGGCCTTAGCGACGCAAGCGGATCAAAACACTTGCCACCTACCTGGATTGCCGTTTCAGCGATTCTTGTGCTGGTAGGCATTGCCATTGTGACGTGGGCAACACGTCGGAAACCGATCGTGCCTTCGACCTCGGCTTAGTCCTTCGGACTCGCCTAGCTGGTCGTCACGTGTTCGACTTCTTCCGAATCAAGCAATCGATCTTCGCTTACGGGTTCGGCAGACTTCCCTGCCGCATTCAACCGCGCTGCGGCCGTCTTTTTGTCCAGATTCCCTACCAGGTAACGAACCTGCTCCTGCAGTTCCTCAGCGTGTTCGAGGAAGTAGCTTAATTGGGCCAACGATTCGTGCGAAGAATTGGCAATCACTTCCACCTTGCCGATAGGAACGGCCTCATCTTCGCCAGGTCGTGTCGCGAACAAGGGAATTCGCACGACACTCTGAACCGACTTCTCAGGTAACCGAACGCTTTGCCAAGTCGCGTGATAACCTTCATGCAACCAAGCCATATTCGCGTCAATTTGCACCTTGGCGAAATCATGACGCTTCGCAAATTCAACCAATGGCTCCCAAACTGGCTCCCAACAACCTTGCCCTTGGATTTGAACACTCCGCAATTGCTTGGAAGATTCGCAGTACTGAGGACGGACGAAGAACGAGTGCGAGAAGTGATACAAACGACCTAATAAGAGTCGGCACTCCGAATGCCCAAACGTTCGGGTCAGGACCAGAAACGCCAAAACCGCAACCGCTCCGACGAGAACTAACCAATCCTGGTCGTAACGAACCGAAAGAACCGCGATTGTCGAACTGAAAGTGCAAAGTCCGGCAACGACCAACAACATGCCGTTAGGACCAAACTTTTCATTCAACAGGTGATGCAAGTGCCCTCGGTCGGTTGCATACATGCTGCGGCCCGTCATCCATCGCCGAATGATTGCAGCGGATGAGTCGAACAGCGGCAGCACCAAAATGGCAACTGGAGCAGCAACCACCACGGCGGACTCCTTCAGCGAACACCACATCGCCAAAACCCCAACCATCAAGCCAATCATCATGCTTCCGGCATCGCCTAGAAAGATGGTTGCCGGCGGACGGTTGAAAACGAGAAACCCAAGCAGTGCGCCGCAAAGAGCCGTTGCAGCAATCACAGTGGATACTGAATGAGTACTTGATGCACAAAGCAGCGCTAGCCCACCGCAGACAAACGCTCCCACCGTCGTCGCCATCCCGTCTGCTCCGTCGAGCAGGTTGAGCGCGTTGATCGCAAGTAACAACCACAAGACGCTGACAGGCAAAGCAAAGATCCCCAAGGGGATCTCAAACCCAAACAACGAAATCGATCTCATCACCGTTCCGCTGCCAACGACAACCATGGCGATCACACATTGCGCCAGCAGCTTCTGCCTTCCTCGAAGAGCCCATTTGTCATCGATCAAACCGACGACCAAAATCGCAGTGGAGGCTCAAAACAAGACAAACCAACGCGATGACAACTCGGTCACCTTACTGAACTCGCCCCAGCCGCTTTCGTACGCAACACCAACAACAAAAGCGATTCCCGTGGCGATGAAAACCGCCAAACCGCCCGCTAACGCGATCGGTTTGTCGTGCAGTTTCCGCTCGGCATCCGGGTTATCCACCAGGCCGACACGAATGGCAAACGCTCGTACCACTGGCACCAACACCAACATCGTAACGAAGGCAGCGGCAAGCGTGACGAGTATGAATGGAGTCATTGCAAGTTGATTGATCGGAGAAGGGCAGCTCGTCAGAGTCGCGGGACGAAGCACTCGAAAAGGGTTGGGCGACGATGCAATTTGCCCGAAGGCAAACGACCGACAAACCCTGCGTGAAAAGACTAGGTCATCATTTTAGTACAACGGCTCTGGTTTGCATCATCTTACGCGCTCGCTCGAAGGCCATCCCCCTGACGCGTAAAAAGTTCATCGATCTTCGCCGGAATGATGGTCAGTGATCGTTGTAATCGGAAGATTCTCCCAAAACACCTCCCGCATCTTGGGTCCACCTTCCCGCTCACCATTCGAAAACACCGGAATTTCCGCCCCCATCGCACCAGGACACCTGGTTCTGCGTGCCCCCCGGAACAGTTTCACTAACTAGGCGGACTGTTAGCACCCCCATTTCGCGCACATTTGGCTAAACCCGAACCCCAGAAGGGGCGATAAACAGTGCGGGGACATCGCTCGCTAGCACAACCGCTACGAACGATGCGACCCTAATTCCGCAAGCCGTTGCAGCCAGTTTTGGGGGGCAAGATGGCGACTGGAAACGTTGCACGCACGAGTCGTGCGATCCAGAAAGATCCGCCGCTAGGGGAGCCGGCAATATGACCCAGCTTAATCGACATGACGCGTCCGTCCGCCCGAAGCAAGCGAGGCGAAACTTCGTTCGCCAACGCGCTCAACGAGCCTTCTTGGCAAGTCTTGCGGCAGGCATTTTGACAACCGGAATGACTGGCTGCACCATCATGGGCGGCCTCCAATCCAAAATGACCCGAAGCGAGTGCATTGACGACTTCATGGTCTCGCACCGCAACAACGTGATGGCCTCCAAAGCATGGCTGCGAAGCTCTCACTGCTACAAAAACCATCGTCACCGGAAGGACCTTCGAAAGGGCTTCATTGACGGCTACATGGAAGTTGCAACCGGCGGATCAGGATGCACGCCTGCGGTGGTCTCCTCTGACTACTGGGGTTGGAAACATCAATCCGGCGACGGCCAAAGTGCCGTCAACGCTTGGTTCGAAGGCTTTCCACTTGGTGTGAAAGCAGCGGAACAAGACGGAATTGGCTACTACAACCAAATTCGCATCCAAACTCCGACTCGCCCTGCACCCGCCGCGATGACTGGATCGATGGCTCCCACACCGGCCGCCGCCGCTCCACCCGTCACAACGTCCAATACCTTGCCTCCTGGGATCCAACTTGGCGAAGGCGAAACCCTGGTTCCAGGACGAGTCACGTTTGAAGACGCAAACGGTCCGGCAATTGACTTCCCACAAGAAGCCCCTGCCAAACTTCCGGTTCCAGTCAAACGAGCAGGCGAGCAGACACCGAACCTCAAAGCGGACGCTTTGGACGATCCCTTCTCGCAAATGACTCCCGCGACACCGCCAAACAATTTTTCGGAAGCGACCGAGTCGTTCCTTAGCGATCTTCCCGAGCGAGAAACAACGGCTCCGGTCGATCTCGTTCCTAAGAACGTCGAAACACCGGTGAGCACCAACGTTGCTGAACCAACGCAAGACGAAATCGACTCGGTGATCGAGGAGATTTTTGGACGGCCAGATCGTGAGGCCACATCAAATGAAGCAGTCGAATCGCCTGCAAACAATCAATCGATGCAATTTTTGTTCGATTGATTTCTGACCGTTCCTCAATCACAGACCAGTCCGGGCGGCTTTGCACCCGATTGCACTTTCAGAGAGTTCAAGGATGAACATCAACCTCTTTCAAACTCGAGTGTGGAAACACATTCGCTACACGGTTGGACTTGGCATTGCCGCGTCGCTGGTCGCTTCATTGACCGGTTGCTCGTCGCTGACCCAGCCAATTGATGGCGTGCCAGCACACCGGTTGCCACCCGAATTCTTCCCGGCTCCCAAGAACAATTTGGTACCGGTCGATATCGCGTTGCTATCGCTCGAACCGCCACGCGACTACCAGCTTGGCCCCGATGACATCCTCGGTGTCTACATCGAAGGCGTTTTACCCTTCAACCCGCCGAATACTCCGCCGGAGCCACCGCCGGTCAACTTCCCAGAGCAAGACAGCACTCTGCCACCGTCGATCGGTTACCCGATCGCCGTGCAGGATGACGGAACGCTTTCGCTGCCTCTGATCGAACCCCTTGAGGTTGAAGGGCTGACGCTCGATCAAGTCCGCGAAAAAATACGCGAAGCGTACATCGACAATGACATCCTGCGGGAAGAAAAAGCTCGTCCGATCGTCACGCTGATCAAAGAACGAACTTACGACGTGATTGTGGTTCGCGAAGACGGACTGGGAGAGGACAACCAACGCTCGCTCCAAGCTCAATCCAGCGAATTCATTCGCGGACGTGACCGGTCAGCCAGCGGCGGTTTGGTCAAACTGCCTGCGTACAAGAACGATATTCTGCACGCTCTCGTTGAAACGGGTGGATTGCCCGGCCTGAACGCGAAAAACGAAGTCAAAGTTCTGCGAGCCAGCGAAGCGGATAAACGCAAGCGAGCTCAATTCGTCCGAGACTTCTACGCGTCACAACGCAACGCCATGCTCGATCCATGTGTCTGCCCGCCAGAACTGCCGCCAGACCCATCGATCCTTCGCATTCCATTGCGATTGCCACCGGGAGTCCTTCCCAACATCACACCGGATGATGTGGAACTGCAAGACGGCGACATTGTTTACATCGAAAGCCGCGAAACAGAAGTGTTCTACACCGGTGGTTTGTTGCCCGGCGGCGAATTCCCGCTCCCTCGTGACTATGACCTCGACGTCTTGGGCGCCATGGCACTCGCAGGTGGAGGAATCAGCCAAGGAGGAAACCAACGACTCGGCGGCGTGGCATCCGTCGGAGGCGTCCCACCAGGGATGCTGTACATCCTTCGCCAAACGCCTTGCAATGGTCAAGTTGCAATCGAAGTCGACCTAGCCAGGGCGATCAACGACCCACGAAGTCGACCACTGGTTCAACCGGGTGATACACTGATCTTGCAATACAAGTGTGAAGAAGAACTGCTGAACTTCAGCCTCGGAACATTCTTCACCTACGGTATTCGAGAACTGATATCGAACTAAGGTCTCACAACCTACTAGATCAACAACGAAACGTCGCATCTGCAAAATCAGATGCGACGTTTCTTTTGTTGAACCTTGACTCGTTCCCCGAACGATGCGTCACACTGCCTTCAACAAGCTCGAATCAAGCTTGTTCTTCCAAGCATCCGGCACAGGGGCTTCAAAGGTCATGCGTTCTTTCTTCGTTGGATGAGTGATCGAAAGTCGCCAACTATGAAGTGCGATCCCCGTTGGCCAAGATCGTTCACTTCCATACTTGGCATCGCCCAAGAGAGGGTATCCGGCCTCGGACCATTGCAAGCGAATTTGGTGCTTGCGACCAGTGAGCGGCTTCACTTTCAACAACGTCGAATCTCGGTCGAATCCCAGCACGTCAAACTCCAAGCGAGCTTCCTTGGCATCCGCCCTGGTATGATGAGCCACTCGCATGCGATGAGCAGCATCGTCCTTGTAGACGTCATCGATCAACACCCCCTCTTGCTGCTCCACCCTCCCCGCGACCACGGCCAGGTAAGTCTTCTTCGCTCCCTCGCCGGAATGGTTTGCAAATTGAGGAGTGAGTCGACTAGCTGCTTTACTCGTTCGAGCCATGACAATGACCCCCGACGTCATCGAATCGAGCCGGCTGACAATTCCAAGATAGACCTTCCCCGGTTTGTTGCATGTCCGGCGGATGTAATCGCAGCCAAGCGAATGCAATGTCGACTGCCCAGTCGCTCCCATCGTCGCTAACTTGGTGGGCTTGTTCACCACGAGCAAATGATTGTCTTCATAGATGACATCGACTTCGCTCATGATCTTTGAATCCTCGATATTGAAAGTTCCATCCACGATGGCTGATCCTGCCAACGCGAAATTGGAATCGGAGAAGCGTTCGCTCGAGCAAGCTCAACACGTCTTGCGGGATGTCTTCGGGCACGAGTCCTTTCGCCCTAGCCAGTCCGCCGTCATTGAACATGTCCTAGCGGGTCAGCACGCCATGGTGATCATGCCCACCGGACGTGGCAAGTCGATGTGTTTTCAAATCCCCGCCTTGCTCGGTTCGGACAACGACTTAACGCTGGTGCTTTCGCCACTCATTGCATTGATGCAAGACCAAGTTGACGGGCTGATTGCAAAAGGCGTGGACGCCACCTTCATCAATTCCTCGCTTGATCGGATGGAGCGAGAGAGACGCCAAGAAAAGCTGCGGCAAAACCGCTATCGATTGCTCTATGTCACTCCGGAGCGGTTCCGAAAACCTGAATTCCTCGCGGCCATCTCCGGCCGAAACATTCAATTGCTCGCGATCGATGAAGCTCACTGCGTCAGCCAGTGGGGGCACGATTTCAGGCCAGACTACAGCCGCGTCGCTGACATCCGTCAACAACTTGGATCTCCGACGACGATCGCCCTCACCGCAACGGCGACCGCGGAATGCCGTGCCGACATCGTGGATCAGATCGGACTCAAAGAAGGCGACATGCGGCTGTTTCACGAAGGAATCGATCGCCCCAACTTGCGAATCGATGTTGAGTCGGTCATGGGGGACGACGAAAAACTTGAAATGATTCTCGAGGCTCTCACAACCCCGCCGTTTCAAACCACCAAAGCTCAAGCGGGAGGTGGAGCGATCCTCTATTTCTCACTGATCAAGACACTGAGTCGATTCAGCGACCTGCTCCTAGCACGATCCATCGACCATGTCTGCTATCACGGCGATCAATCGCGAAAGGATCGACGTCGGATTCAAAACGAATTCATGTCTGGCGAACGAGACCTTGTCCTGGCAACACCGGCGTTCGGAATGGGGGTCGATAAAGAAGACATTCGGTTGGTCGTTCACGTCGAAACCCCCGGTTCCATGGAGTCCTACTACCAAGAGATTGGCCGAGCCGGACGCGACGACCTGCCGAGTCGATGCCTGTGGCTCTACGACCAAGACGACCTGATGACTCAGATGCAGTTCATTGAATGGGCCAATCCGGACGCTGATTTCTACGACCGCTTGATGTTCTCGCTCGAAAATCACGCGGATCGGTGCATGGCTTATGGACTGGACTGGCTTCGCGGTGAACTCCAACGAGTCAGCCCGCACGACCACCGTGTCGACACCGCACTCGCAATGCTTGACCGGCATGGCGTGGTGGCAGGCCCCAGGGAGCCCGATTGCTTCCAGGTGATTGGCTCGCTGCCGGAAGAATTCCGAGACAACCAGTGGCTCTCAGGGAAACGTCAGCGGGATCAAAAACGGCTGTACGCAATGGTTCAATTTGCGGCCGCGGCCTCCGAAGAACGCCAAACTTTCTTGAATCGCTACTTCCTCGACGACGCGCCCATGCAATGAACACTCCATCACAACACGCCGGCTTCTGATCCCAATCCGTCAGATGCTTCGAATAGGTCCAGTGCTTGAACGGTTTCCGCTACATCGTGCACCCGAATGACATGCGCCCCAGCTGCCGCGACGGCCATCGACACCCCCAGCGTGCCAGCCATCGGATCATAGCCACCACCATCAACACGCTTGTTGCGTTTCAACAGTTTTTTGATGAATCCCTTGCGAGAATGCCCAATCAGAATGGGTGCCCCAAGCGAAGCGAAGCGTTGTGTGGCTCTCAATAAGGTGAGGTTGTGCTCGTGAGTCTTCCCAAACCCTATCCCGGGATCCAAACAGATCCTTTCCGCATCGATTCCACAATCCAGACACGCCTGCCGGCGAGCCAACAGATATTGCTCGATTTCCGACACCACATCGTCATAATTGGGATCGTCCTGCATCGTTTGCGGATTGCCTCGCATGTGCATCACGCACACCCCCGCGGATGTCTCGACGGCAACCGCAGGCATCATGGGATCGCCTTCCAAGCCCGTCACATCGTTGATGATCTCCGCCCCCGCGTTGATCGCCGCTCGGGCGACCAAAGCTTTGCTCGTGTCAATGCTGATGGGGATTGTTAACCGATCCGCCAACCGCTCAATCACCGGCACAACACGTCTTTCCTCCGTCTCGGCATCCACCGGATCACTGTAAGGCCGAGTGCTCTCACCGCCGACATCAATCAAATCGGCGCCTGCAGCCTGCATTTGCAAAGCGACGTTGACCGCCGCAGACAACGCCTGCTCATCCTCGAGCGGGTCACCTGACGAGACGAACCGGCCACCATCTGAAAAGCTATCCGGGGTGACGTTTAGAATCCCCATCACCAGCGGTCGGCGGCCGATTTCCAAGCGACGCCGAGACGTGCGCCATACCGCCCTCAAACTCATGTGTAGCGAACGTTTTGGTGCTCGGGCTCAAAGAAAGCTGGCAGCAGCGAATCCGCTCGCAGCAGTCCCTCACGCGTCAAACGAACTTCGCCCGGATGCACTTCCGCCAAACCTTCTTCCACGTAGCCATCCCAAACCGATTTCCAATCCTCCACGATGTCGACGCCAAATTTGGATTGGAAGTACTCCCGCTCCAGAAAACCTCGCTTCAGCAACAGAATCATTTCACGAATCAAAGCCTGATGCTCGGTTGGAACAAACCCGCGACCGAGCGGCAAGTTCCCTTCCTCGATCGCGCCGAGGTACTGCTCCATGTGCGGCAAGTTCTGATAGTGAGCCCCGGCGACATGGCCAAAACTGGCAATGCCCGTGGCCAACAAATCTGCACCACGCCACAAATTGTCTCGATACGAGAAATTCACCTTCCCAGTATCTTTGACCAATGTGTAGGCACTGCTGACCTTGTATCCCGCAGAAATCATTTCGTCGAAAGCATAGCTGACCCAATCGCGTTTGGTTTGCCAATCAGCCACCGGGCTCTCAATCTTGTTGCCCAAGATATCGGCGCTGTAGACCGTGTTGAATGGCAACTCCATTTGATAGATCGTCACGCTCTCTGGTGACATGTCGATCGTTCGACGAATGTTGTCTTTCCAGTTTTCCCAGGTCTCACCGACCATCCCGGAGATCAGGTCAATGTTCACATTGGGGAACTGGGCCGCTTCAATCCATTCCCAAGCAGCAAAGACTTGTTTGGAAAGGTGAGCCCGGCCGTTTTCTTCAAGCAGCTTGTCGGAGAAATTCTCAACCCCGAGACTCAACCGGGTCACTCCCAATTGTTCGCGTAGCGTTTTGACCTTGGTCTCACTCAACGTGCCCGGCTCGCATTCGAACGTGACCTCTTCGGCGCCGTCCCAAGTGATGTGTTCCCGCAAGCGGTCAGCAAGTTTGGTCAATTGCTTGGGCGACAAAAAGCTTGGTGTCCCACCACCAAAGTAAACAAACCGAAACGGGCGATCCCCCATCACCGGCAGTTGGCTGACCATCGAAATCTCGTTGCACAACGCATCGACATAACGCTGAACTTCCTGCGCTTTCACATCGGTGAAAACCTTGAAGTAACAAAACTTGCAACGTTTCCGGCAAAATGGAATGTGCAGATACAGCCCCAACGGATTCTCGCTGAGAGGTGCGGAATCCATGCGTTGCTTCACATCATCGAGCGAATCCGCTTTCCACTGACTGTAGGGCGGATAATTGCTGATGAAGTAGCTACCGACTTCTGTCTTGCTACCTTCAGGTTTCTTTTCGCGAGACTCGTCTTGGGTCGATGCAGTCGTCATAAAATTTCCGTTTGCGTGCGAATGATCCGTTTCAGAATAGTCGATTCACTGCGAACACCGAACCGGTGAGCCTCGAATCGCGGAAAGGATCGCCTCCCCACAGGAGGGTCACTTTGGCCCAAAGCTGCGTACAACGCCTTCGTCATCAGCGATGACCAAGCGTTCCTTTACAATGGCGGGTTCACCAATGAAGGCACCGCGAATTTCGAAATTCCATTTTTCTCTGCCGTCTAAGAGTGACAATCGGACGAGCCGACCATCCGTCGATGCGATCCAAACATCGTCGCCGGCAATCACGGGAGACGCATCAGCCCGGCGTTTCAAGGTCACTCGCCAGCGAAGTTCGCCTGTCGTCCGTTCAATGGCATCCACGGTCTTGTTTCGGCTGGTTACGACGACCACTTCATCAGTGACCGCCACACTTCCCCGATATTCTTGACTTCGATCGGGATCACTGTATTCCCACGTTGGTTCGATGGGTCCACTGGACTCGTTTTTTGGAGAAAACGCGTACAACACTCCGTCCATGATTGGAACGAACAATTCTCCGTCCCAGATCGCCGGAGTGCTTCCTGTTGGACCACCCAGCGGAATGGCTTCTCGAAAAGCCTTGCCGGTCCTCAGATCCACCACGTGCAATCCGCCATCGCACCCCCCCAAATACGTTTTGCCATCACCGATGGTCGCGCCACATCGAATCTGATCGCCAGTTTCATACTTCCACAACTGCTTGCCTGATTCCAACGCAAAGCAGTACAAGCTTCCGTCTTGGCTCGTGACCAACACCCGAGACTGCAATTCAATCTCGCCCGCTGAATTTTGCCATCGCAACACGTAGAAAGAAGGCGAAGCACTGATCTCGCCGTCCGTCAAACCCTCCCAAATCTGCTCTCCCGATACCGGGTCCCAAGCGACCACGTTGCCTTCGACATCGCCTGAAACCAGAACAGGTGACTGGCTTTCTGCCCAAGATTTCATTTTCGCCGCATCCAACAGAGGCGTCCCCTCTGGCAAATCACTGGCATCCAGAACGTTCACGGCTCCCACGTCCGAACTGACATTCAGAGGCAGAAACAGAGCCGGCGAAGCCACGAAACCTGTGTCCAACTCGTGCCGCCAAAGCGATTCCGCCGTGGAAAGCGAAATCGCTTCCATACCGCCCATCACATCCACCACAAAAACGTGGTCACCATCGCTCACAGGAGCGGATTCGATCGCTTCGGCCGTCTTCGTTTCCCATTGCAGCACCAATTCTTCTGCCAACCGCGTCGGCCTGGTTCCGGTTCCAGCGAAGTTCCCGCGGGAAGTTGGCCAAACCGACGAAACACTGTCGTCCGCGAGCGTCAACCGCGCAACGCTTCCGCATCGCAGCATGGCGAGGCAACACACGACTCGAATCATGGCGGGAACCTTTTTTGCGGATTCGTTATCTTGTAAGCAGTGAATCATCGGCCATTCAACCTTTTTGCGTGTTTCCGTTGGGCCTCCGGTACTGCCCAGCAGAAAGCTGCCGACTATTATAACGCCCCGGCGAAGTCTCGCCCCCATCCGACCTCATTCCCGACCATCGAACGTTTATGATTTGTGTCAGTCTCGGCCGTGCCCGCCACAAACGCATGATTGCCGAACACCAGTACTTGGTCGAACAAGGCGCCCAGCTCGTGGAACTGCGGCTGGATTACATTTCACGCGCAGTGGACCTGAAACGTTTACTCAATGACCGTCCCGGCCCAGTGGTCGCCACGGTTCGTCGCAAAGAAGATGGCGGCCGATGGGAACGATCTGAACAAGATCGACTGATGCTACTGAGAAGCGTGATTGCGGCGGGAGCCGAGTACGTCGATATCGAAGCTGACGTCGCCGCTCAGATCCCGCGCTACGGCAACACCAAACGAATCATCAGCTATCACGATTTCAGCGGCACCCCAGAGAATCTTGAAGAATTGCACGAGGCGATGGCGGCCGAAGACGCGGACATCGTCAAAATCGCTTGCATGGCCAATTCATTTTCGGACAACATCCGAATGATCAAACTCTGCAAGAATGCCAAGATTCCAACCATCGGAATCTGCATGGGCGAAATCGGCATGCTGACGCGGATTCTCGCGAACCGCGTTGGATCGCCGTTCACCTACGCAACGTTCAGCTCGGACAAAAAACTTGCCCCGGGTCAGTTGAACTGGAAGGAAATGAACAGTGTCTACCACTACGAGACAATCAAAGAAGACACCGCTCTGTTCGGCGTGATCGCAGACCCCGTCGCACATAGCCACAGTCCCCTGATTCACAACGCTGCCTTCGTTGACGCTGGCCTGAACGCTCGTTACTTGCCTCTGCGAGTGCCCAAGGATGACCTGCAATCGTTCATGAATGGTTGCGCTGACCTTGGTATCCAAGGGATCAGCATCACGATTCCACACAAAGAATCAGCTCTGCAATACTGCACGCAAGCCGAAGCCAGCGCGACCGGCATCGGTGCGATCAACACCATGATTTTCAACGGTGACGACCGACTCGGTTACAACACCGACTATCGAGCCGCGATGGATTGCATCGAAGAAGCATTCAACATCGAGCGTGGCACCGAAAACTCCTTGCAAGGAAAGACAGCCTTGATCCTAGGTGCCGGTGGCGTTTCGCGAGCCATCGCTTGGGGACTGCGACAACGCAAGTGCGATGTCACGATCAGCTCCCGAACCCGTGAACGCGCAGAAATGCTCGCGGCAGACATTGGCTGCCATGTCGTCGACTGGGAAGAACGACACGAGACAAAAGTCCAATTGCTCATCAATGGAACCCCCATTGGAATGCACCCCGACGTCGACAGCACTCCCTACAACCAGTCGGCGTTGAATCAGTTCATGGTCGTGTTCGACACTGTCTACAATCCCGAGAACACGTTGCTGATCAAGCAAGCCAAACAAAAGCAATCTCGCGTGATCACCGGTGTGGACATGTTTGTCCGCCAAGCCGCGTACCAATTCAAACTCTTCACAGGCCAAGAAGCCTCCACTGATTTGATGCGAAAAAAAATCAAGGAAGCAACGAACCCTGTCCAACTGAACTGATCACACCAGTCCTACCGTGAAAAGCGACGTCAGAGGCCGTCTTCAGATTGTCAGCTTTCGATCGCGAGCCACCACCCGCCATTGATCGGTCACTCGATGATCACGCACGCATTCCGCGTGCTGATGCAACGCCACGGTCGGACAAATGTGAACCGGGATTCCGTAGAGCACATCGCCGCAAAGAAGCGAACAGGGGTTCTCTGTCTGCAAAACCATGTGCTCTTCGTTGTGCCCTACCACCTCGTGCCGTTCGTCCCAGTTCAACCACTTCACTCGAGGAAGCGGCATTTCCGACGCAACCGCTTTGTGTCCGAGATCCACACAAACGTGCGACTCGGACGGACAACTGATCACTCGTGTCATCAACACCGCCGCTGGTTCGTAAGCCATTGGTGGTGAAAAAGTCGGCTGACCGGCGTCCCAAAACACCGTCGTCCCGGCACCTGTCTCGATCTGCAGTTGCCGACTCAGGGCCTCCGCACGCCAAAACTCTGCAGTGGGAGTCCCTCCCGCGACCAATTCCAGCTCGGCACCGACCAACTGCTGGCAATCAGAGAGCCACTCCCATAGCGGTGACATGGCCTCGTCAAACTGCCGCTTCAGACGCTCCGCATCCGTGTCATGCAAATGACCGTCGTAGACATGAATCCCAGCAAGACCGATATGCTGACTCGACACAATGGATCGCACTAAATCTGAGGCAGCATCCGAAGGGGCAATCCCAGTTCGGTTCATACCAACATTGATATCTAACCAAACATCTCCCTGCACGCCAGCCTCTTGAAACGCCCTTTCAAGCTGCCTCAAAACCGCAGCGTCGTCCACCAAGCACGAAAACTGGCAACCGGGATAACGCTGCATCAGCTTCACGAACCGCTGCACATTTGGGCCCACCGGCTGCACAGCGAGCAGCACACTTGAGGCGCCGGCGTCCGCTGTCATCTCAGCTTCTGCGATCGTCGCCGCCTTGAATCGAGTGATCCCAGCAGCAATGCACATTTGAGTGACGGCTGGCATCTTGTGAGTTTTCACGTGAGGCCGGAGAAGCTGGGCACTGCCCGCCGCTTCAATCATTCGGTCCAAGTTCGCCTGGACCCGATCGGGGAAAACCAACAACGCTGGCGAAGGAACCTCGTTGAGATTGTCCACTTCATACCAGGGACGCGAAACGCGGGAAGGGGAGCGAGAAATTCGATCAATCCAATGTTTCAAGTTCAACGGGCAAAACCAATTCGGCACCTTGCCGAAGCACAGTGACATCGACCACGTCGCCGCTCTCGTAGTTCTCAAAGATAAGCGTCAAATCCGCCGTCGCCGTCACCTTTTGACCGTCCACGGCCACAATGATATCGCCCAGCACGATGTCGCCAAACCGAGTCCTTCGTGTCGGCAACAACCCCGCTTCGGCAGCGTTGCTGCGGTCAGGAACATCCAAAATCAGAACGCCCGGCGGTAGCTTGAATCGTTTGCTCATCGAATCACTGGCAACCGTGATTGCGATTCCAGGACGAATGATCTTCCCGTGTTCAATCAATTCCGGGACCACCCATCGAACGGTATCGACAGGAATCGCGAATCCGATTCCAGCATAAGCTCCCGACGGACTGTAAATCGCAGTGTTCACGCCGATCAATTGGCCGGATCGATCCAGCAACGGCCCACCACTGTTTCCTGGGTTGATCGCTGCGTCCGTTTGAATCACATCCTTGATCGGAATCCCAGAGTCCGACTTGATCTCGCGACCAAGTGCACTGATGACACCCGTCGTCAATGTCTGGTCCAATCCAAACGGATTGCCGATGGCAAAAGCGGTTCGCCCCACTTTCAAATCGGCCGAGATCCCTCGTGGAATGGGCCGCAAGCGTCTCGCAGGCGCGTCAATTCGCAAAACGGCGAGATCCTTGTCCGGCGCAACTCCCACCAACTTTGCCGGAAAACTGGTTTGGTCGTCAAATGCGACCATCGCCACATCAGCGTTTTGAATGACATGGTTGTTGGTCACAATGTGTCCGGCTTGGTCCCACACAAATCCGGTCCCACTGCCCTGCGGAATCTCTTGCAAATTCATGTTGAAGAAATCACGAGCAACCTTGGACGTCGTGATGTGAACGACCGAGGGCGAGGTCACCCGGAACAGTTCAATCGTTCGCGATTCGGAATCCGCTAAATCACCGACAGGCTCATCTCGCCCCAACACTCCCGCCGACGCCGACTCGCGTGCTGCTGTAT
This sequence comes from Rhodopirellula sp. JB055, assembly GCF_043100905.1. NCBI lineage: Bacteria > Pseudomonadati > Planctomycetota > Planctomycetia > Pirellulales > Pirellulaceae > Rhodopirellula > Rhodopirellula sp. JB055. The sequence continues at coordinate 35,993 of NZ_JBICHO010000632.1, forward strand.
CGGCCACTGACACACCAGCACCACCGGTCCCAACGGCCGTCCGCAGCACATCTTCTTGAGCCGCATTGTCAGAAGCCTTGCTCCCTGAAACCTCGACTCCACTTGGTCGTGGTCCTTGGAAAGCGAATGCCGATTGATCCACCGAACGAACGACCGCAGGACACCAGAAAAAAAGGGCGATGACCAAAATAAACAAACTCAGGTTCATCACCACCAAGACAACGAAGAGAAATCGTTTGGAGGAAGACATCAGGACGCAGTGAGACTCCAATCACGTCGTTGGCGACTGCTGGGGATCCCCATCTTTTTGCGATACTTCGTGACGGTTCGGCGAGCGACCGTCATGCCAGCCTTCTTCAGTTCATCGACGAGGTTCTCATCGCTGTAAGGCTTGCTCTTGTCTTCTTTGTCAATCAGTTCTTGCAGCTTCAACCGGATCGTGTCCCAAGCGACATCTTCACCATCTTCGGTTTGGGTGCCACCGACGAAGAACCGACGCAGCGGCAGAATTCCACGCGGGGTTTGAATCCATTTGTCATCGACCGCCCGACTGACCGTCGTCACATGCACGCCCACTTTGTCGGCGATCTGTTGCATCTTCAGCGGCTCAATGGCCTCAGGACCTTCATCGAGAAAGCGCTTTTGATGCTCAACGATGGCTTCTGAAACTCGTGTCAAAGTGCTCCGACGCTGCTCGATCGAGTCGATCAACCACTGAGCACCGTTGATTTTCTGCTTGATGAATTCTCGCTCCGCATCGGAACAATCCGACGCTTGCAAACGACGCCGGTAGTACTCGCTGATAAACAACGTGGGAACCCGGTCGTCATCCAAACGCACGCGATACTCACCGGACTCATCCTGCTCCAGAATGATGTCCGGCGTCACGTTGGGAACATACGTTTCTAAAAACGCCGCCCCCGGTTTGGGATTCAAGAGATGCAGTTCTTCACGCAACTCTTGGATCAGCTCGATCGAGAAGCCAGTCTTCTTCGATATTTGCGGCAGACGGTTTTCAGCGAGGTCGTTCAGGTGATTGCGAATCAAGGTCGACAGCTCGTCGAAATGCTCGACCGAAGGATCCAATTGCGAGATCAAACATTCACTCAGGTCACGTGCGGCAATGCCACTTGGTTCCAAAGACTGAACGACGGCGAGAGCCTCCTCCGCTTTCTCGTAGTCTTCCTTCGAATGCCCCGACGGCAACAAATCAGCCAAAGGCATCCGCAAGTAACCACCGTCTGATGCATTCAACGTGCTGATGATGCGTTCGGCAATCTGTTCAACCTCATCATCTATGTCCATCTCAGCGAGCTGATGGAGCAAATAGTCATTCAACGATTCGGGCCGTGACTGCGCATTGGCCATCATGTCGTGACGGCGATCAGCGTCTTCCGACATTCGGTTGGCACTTTGCCGAAAAGAATCATCGAAGGTGCTCGGCAGATCCGAGTCCATGTTCAGCAGACGTTCAAAATCGTCCTTGTTGTCGTGGTCGTTGTCGACCACCAACTCTTTTTCATTTTCGCTGCGAGTGTCCTTGTCAGGGACCTCGTCATCACCGTCGTCCGGATTGAGCGGATCCCCCGTCTGCTGCTCCAGCAACGGATTCTCGTTCATCTCCTGCTCGATGCGTTCCTGCAATGCCAACGTGGGCATCTGCAGAATCTCCATCGACTGGATCATCCGTGGCGCGAGTTTCTGAACTTGGCTTTGCCGGGCCTGCAGCCCTACTGACATCCGCATGAGAATCTTTTCTAAAATGCGTGACGCGAATCAAATGGTAGATCGCCACCCCAGCGAGAACGGAATGAGCGAATTCGATGCCAATTCATCACTGGCATGGAGATTATAACCGCTGTCTACCCGTCAACGCATCGGCAATTATCTCTCGATTGGCATATTCCAGGACACTCCCCGAGGTAATTCCCCTCGCCAAACGTGTGATTTCCACCGGAAATTCCTGCATTAGGTTTGACAAATACAGAGAAGTGCCATCCCCTTCGACCGTCGGATTGGTCGCCATGATGATCTCAGAAAAATTTCCTGTTCGGACTCGTTCCACCAGAGCATCAATGGTCAATTGGTCCGGCGTGATCCCATCCAGGGGTGCAATTCGGCCAAGTAGCACGTGATACAACCCTGAGTAGACCCCCGAGGCATCCAGACTGAGCAGGTCTCGCGGCTGCTCAACGACGCACAACCGGGTGGCATCACGTTTGGGATCCGAACAGATCTGGCAGAGTTCGTTCTCGGACAAGTTGTAACAAACCGAACAATAACGCACGTCGGTGCGAACGCGCCGAATCGCGGAGGCCAGCGCCAACGCCTCATCCTCGTGAACTCGCAACAAGTGAAATGCCAATCGCTCAGCACTCTTGCGGCCGATTCCTGGCAGCTTGCTGAGCTGATCGACTAAATCGGATACCGCACCGGCGTGTCCACTCATCCATTGCCACCCGTCAGGCTGGTCAGCAGCCCATCGACGCCTGGCATGTTCAGATCCATGTCCGAAGCAAGCTGACTGATTGCGCTGGCATACAACTGCTTGGCAGCAGCCCCGGCGGCGTTGGTCGCATCGCGAATGGCGTTTTGCAAAACCTCTGGTGCAACTGCTTCACTGCCATCCGTCCCCAAAATCTCGGGGGCGATCTCAACCGATTGCACTTCACCGATCCCGTTCATGACGACTTCGACGTGATTGCAAGATGAACTCGCCGAAACTCGCTCACTCCGCATCTGCTCATTGAGTTCCTGCATCTTCTGCGGGATTTCTTGAAGCTTGCCAACCATCGAAGCGATGTTGCCGAGATTGCCGAGGCCTTTGAACATGAATCCAATCCAGTGGAACGAGAGTCAGGGATGACAAATGAAGAACGAGAAACTGTGAGCATCACGACGCTCAACCGCGTGGGGTATCCACGCGAACGATTTCAGCTCCGAGCAACTCAACGCAAGCTTGAACCAACGGGTTCGCCTGAATCTCACGCATTCGCTGCATCCGATTTCGATTTTTGGGTTTTGCGGCCGCGACCGGCTCAGCCTTTTTGACCGCGGTCGCTTCGAATTGCAAGGTAGCACGCCGGCCAGTCACCCGGGCGAGGGTCCGCAAAATCTCGTCCTTGTGCTCAGGCATCTGGCACCGACTCAGGGCCAACCCAGAACTGCCAGGAAACACCAATCGGAGCACACCTGGCTCGGGCGAATCCACGCGTTCCGCTGCCTTCGCAAGCGTCGCTGTCATCGGATCCATCTCCTGAAGCACCTGCGCCCAAGCGGTCGTGGCTTCCCCACTGGAGATCAACGGATAACCATCCGTCGATGTCGTGGATGTGGCTTGTTCACCGGATGCCCCCTGAGTGGCCGTCGCCTGTGCAACGGCAGGCGACTCGGCTGCGACTGGCGGTGCCTGAGCAACCGCCGAAGCCACGGGCGCCGCCGCAACAGCAGCACCGGTCGATTGAGTTGGAGCAACTGCAGGCCGACGATCGCTCACCGGCTCGGAAGCGGAATCGATGCGGACGCTTGCCGTCTCATTCTCCTGGGCAGCAGCACGACGAACAGACGAGGTCGGCGACTCGGCCGTGGGGTTAGCTACCGTGACTCGCTTTTTTTTTTCGCCGGCGCCTTTCCCGCTCCCAGCGGTCGCAGCAGCCAAATCCGAAATCGCTTGCAAGTCGGGCAGGTGACACACCTGAATGACGGTCGCTTCTAGCAGAACGCGAGCGTGGACACTGTGC
>NZ_JBICHO010000633.1:0-5360 GCF_043100905.1 Rhodopirellula sp. JB055
AAGCACTTGGATCCTTTCGTGAATGCTCGCCCGCTTGATAAATCGCGTACAACATCGGCACCGGCATGACTTTGTCATCATCCAAATCGGCCAGCAATTCAGCGGTGGTTTCGCGAGTCGGTTGCTTTGCGATGGTCGACCAAACTCGCTCCGCCTCACGATCCATTTCGACATCAACAAAGTGAGACGACTCACTCGCCCGATTCGCGATTTCCTGGCGGAGTCCCTGCAGTTGTCGATCAAGCCGACTGTACCACCGAGCACTTGATGCCTTCGCGGCTTCTCCACCGTAAACCGATTGAGTGATCGCGTGCATCGTGCGTTGGATCTGTGACCAAGCGTGTGCGTCGACCGAACTTGGATCGTGTTTCTCGAGAACGACGACTGAATCAATCGCTGCTTTCAATCGATCCGTTTCATCCTTGGACGGAGGAGGCGTTTTGACATAGGAGGCCCCGAAGTGTCCACGACTGGCGCGTGCGACGGTGACCGGATTGGACGAGGCGGTTCGATGCAGTGTCGGTGTTTGGGCCACGCCGCGATGCTGCTGCGACCATCCGCCAACCTGCTGGCGAACGAAACGATGCAGTTCCTCAGTGTCAACCAAACCATCCGCCCGGCTCGTTGTCCCATAGCCGTCCGCAGCCCCCGCCAATCCCTCGGCAACATACCGGGTGAAGACGTCTCCATCACCGCGCCGGGAATAGAAACTGCGCTGCCCACGTGCTGTCGACGATAGGATCGTGACGTTGGACTCCGGGTAATTGCGAGCGTGTCGGGCCAGTGTCTCGGTCAATCGATCATCAAACTCGTTGTCGGCAATTCCCGCGGGCCAGTGCGACCGCAGCCGACCGCATTCAAGCAGCAACAACAGCGGCCGAACGTTGTCACGCGACTGAATCTGGGCGACTCGATCCAAAAAATCATTGATCGGAAACCAAGTGGAACCATCCACAACGGATCCGTTGGGTGGCACCCAACACGCTTGCCCGTCGTCATTCACAACGCCGTGCAGATTGACGTAAAAGATCAGTGGGCGATCACTCGGACAGGAAGCGAGCGCCGCTCGAATGGAGTCGTCGGCCTGATCCCAAAACCCACCCGCCAACTCGCCAGCACCGGGCAAGGCTTGGACCGAGTACGTGCTTTGCCCCAACGTCCGAATCCAATTCAAATCTTCCGCGACCCAAGCGTTCACGTCCCACTCGGGACCATAAACGCCCGTCAACGTGAAGATCGGTGTCCGGGCGGAGCGTGACAGGACCGACGAGACAAATCCCCCGCTCACCAGGACCATTGCAATCAAGCAAAGACCTAGTAACAACGGGTTGCGACCTGCAGCCCCATTGGTGGCAAACATGGACGATTTGGTGGTGGCGTGGCCGGGATGACTCGACATGCAACAACACTCATCAGCGATTCGAACTGGACGCCTCCCAATCAGTGGCAGTGCCAAAACGGACAACCACTCGTTCGAATCATCGGAATGCTCGCAGACGACATTTCGCTTGCAACACGAAAAATCGGAATGACCCCAACCACTGCCCGCATAATCGATACAACTCAACGAAACCGACCACCAGGCCTTTCCTTGATTCGCCGACAATGCCGTCGTTGCCAACAGTCACCGATCAAACGAGTTTCACGCGGTTCCGTCCTCTGCGCGATCCGAGCGAATCGATTCCAATCGCGTCACCGCTCGATCAATTCAGTTCGTGGATCGTGTTGTGGATCACGCGATGGATCGGTACTCCGTCCGCATCTCGCAGATCCATCTGAATCTCCATGCACCACGTCGGCTTCAGAGCGGGAAGCTCCAGGACGATCTCACGTTGCTCAGCATCCCAACGGGCCGAGGCGACCTCGATCGTTTGCGTATCAAAGTGCTTGGAACCGTAGTTCTTCGATCGTTTGATGTTCCAGCGACTGATCGAAAAGCTTTCAGGAGTGACCGACTCCGGGTCGACCTCGTCGCTCAATTCAATTCGCACCGTTGTTCCGCGACATTGCAGACTCAGCGGCACGTGGATCGGTTTGCCGGTGTAGCGAACCCGATAAAAACCGCCGTCGGCTTGCTGCGTTCCCGCCCACGAATACATCCCGGTCACGTACAAGTCACCATCGCCAGGATGGAATCGCCCACGCATGATCCCGGTTGGGAATGGAGGCAGCGGCAATTCACACATCCCACCCTGCATCTGATCGCCAATGATTTCATGAGGGGCAACATACAACTTGCCGTAGCCGTAGGACATGTTCAGCAGCGAATCTTTCAGCGGCCCCCACTTGTCACTGGTCACCCACAATAACTCCGCCGGCGAACGGTCGAACGAATTGGTGATCCAGCACATCGGCGGCTCCATCGCGGAGTCACTTGGATCGGTCACGTCGTGATACCCCAGCATGTTGCCATAGAACCGACCCGGACGAACCCAGTTGATGCGGTTCTTTGGATTCCAATGCCCTTCTTGGTCAGTGACGAAGAACGTTCCATCGTCGTTACGGCAAACGCCGTTGGCGGCACGAAAACCATTCGCAAGAATCTCGGTCGACGATCCGTCGGCAGCAACCTTCAACAACGTTCCATGATGAGGAACAATCGCAGGCAACGCGTGGCAAGCTGACTTGGCATAGTAAAAGTTGCCATCGTCATCGCATTGCAATCCCATCGCGAATTCGTGGAAGTGATCGGTGACGAAGTGGTCGTGATTGAAACTCTCGTAGTAGTCCGTTTCGCCGTCGCCGTTGAAATCATGCAAACGGCAGATCTGATCGCGACAAGTCACAAAGATCTCGCCGTCGCGAATCTTGATCCCGAGCGGTTGAAACAAACCCGATGCGATCCGTTGCCAGGTCACCTCCGGTTGATGCAGTCCGGTGACTTTCCAGACGTTCCCGTCCCAGTCACTCAGGACGGCGGATTCACCATCGTCCAAGAAGTCGACACCGGTCAATCGCATCCGGCAGAACCATGGATTGTTCACCGGGTACTGAATCGTATCGACCGCAAAGGGTCCACCATCGTCCGCGGTTGTGATCTTGGTGGTGACAAATTCAGGCCAGCGTTTCGCATTCTCGCTCGTGGACGCCGCCCATTCCTTTGCCGAACGAGCAGCCGGATCGATTCCTTCAACGAGTTCGCCAATGATTTGCTCTGCCTCTGCTTTGCTCTCGCACCGAACGGCATGAACCGTGAAGTCTCTTGCATTCGCGTTTGGCATCAATGCCAGTCGGATTTGACCGTCGGCGAATTGCCACTCCGATTGGCTGACGTCACCCGTGGCGGCGAATAGCAACGCCTCCGAACCATCCTCGGGGCTCGACCAAACCGCCGACGCGTGATCTTCATCCAGCAACACTTCTCCCTCTTCACGATCAGCCACCCGCATCGTCAACCGACGCTCGTTGGGATCCACGGAAAGCGACCGCTGGAAAATGGCTTTCTCGCCCAGTCGTTCAAGCGTCGGCCGCTCGTGAACATCGATTCCCCCGACGCGATAGTGCAGGATCGTTTCCATCCCGCTGACGTAAGTCCCCTGGTAGTCGATCCAGTCTTTGGGCAGTGGTCCATAAAAACGACCATCGCGTCCCGGTTCACGGACCTCGTCAAAGGAATCGTTTTCGGGGTTGGCCCATCCAGGACCGTTTGCGTTTTCAAACACCACCTCGCCGACAATGCGCGGGTGTCTCCGATGGACACCGTTGAAGTTGATGCCGTTGTAATCGATGAATTCATCGCCCAACCAAGCAGCCGCCACTCGCATGGTGTCGTGCTCATAAACGACGCGATGCTCACCTCGCGTGATCCCGCCTCGACCTTGGTCAAGACGAATTGCGTGCCCCTTGTAAGCAAAGTTTCTTGCGTCGTCGCCGATCTCAACCGTCGCCATCAAGTTGGGGCCGTAGTCCATTTCCCGCCAAGCCTCGATGAGCGATGGTTCCGGACCGCGCGTATCGCCCTTGGGCAAACTCGCCAAGTACTCTTCGTCCACCCGAGCGAACTGAGTCGGGTTGTGATCCTTCAAGTACGTCTGCCGGATGTAGTGAATCACATCGTACTTCTGCTGCGGCACCAGATTTCGCTGCGGCAGCATCAAACCAAAACCCTTCGTGATGGTTTGGTACATGCTGTGAGGATCAAATCCATTCTTGAATTTCCACGACGCAAATCGCAACGACGACGGCAGTGAACCTCGGGCATCTACCGTGCCGTGACAATTCACACATGTTCGGTTGTAGATCGCTTCGCCACGTTTCATCGCTTGTTGATCCAACGAAGCGAGAATGCCAGCGTGGTCGATGTGTGATTCGTAGTCCGGCAATGGCTCGGCCGTTGGCATGACCTTCGGCTGCAACTCGGCTGCCCGCGCCACACCACCATCGCGAATTTCAATCAGGTATCGAACCAAATCCAAAAACGCTTGGCGGCTCCCGATTTGTTCCGCGACACCCTCGGGCATGACGGACAATTCGCTCATCGCGACGGCTTCTATTTCGTCCCCGCTGATCTCGATCGTTTTGCCAGTCGATGGATCGCGCAGCTGGACCGACTCATCGGACTCAGCCACGAGAACACCGGTCAGCACTTTCCCATCGACGGTCAAAACTTGGACCGTCTCAAACCCCTTTGCGATGCTTTTGGACGGATGAAGAATCGCATCGACAATTCCGGCATTCGACAAGTCTGGATTGGGCGAGGCAAGATTTGGCCCCACGTTGGCCTGCGACTTCTCCGCCGCATCATTGACGGCATGACAATTGGCACACGACATCGAGGGGGTGAAGAACACCACCGCTCCTCGCACCGCGTCACCACCCGACACGGCGTCCGCGGCCAGTTTCTCCGGCGACTCAAACATCAACGCCTGCAAAACCGCTCGGTCATCCTGTGCCCTCGCAGTGGATCCAATGCCGAACAATAGCAGCATTCCGATAATGGTGATTCGATTCACAAATCGTTTTCCCTTGGAGGCCAGGCAAAGCATCGCTGCCCAAAACAGTCGGCTACAGAATAGTCGTCGCAGAGATTTCCATCTTCTGCTTTTTGAAGCAATCGCACCAGGAGAACTCCGCCGGCGAGTGGGAATTCCAACCCGCCATCGAGCCGCTAAGATATCGCGACCGCCCCAATCTGCTTTTGAAGTAGCGTTTTTGTTTTTTGGGTAACCCAACGCATCACGGCTTGTTGATTGAGATCACAACCCGACGCGTGAGCGAGGGACCCACAGCCTGGTTGAACTGGCACCCGATCTCCCGCTCACGCGCCGCGTTGTGAACTCGAGTGAATCAACCGGCCGTTTCGGCTGGCGAATTCGGCTTTCAGGCGGCAAAACGGGATATCTGAAGGCAATTCGGGGCCC
>NZ_JBICHO010000634.1:0-8933 GCF_043100905.1 Rhodopirellula sp. JB055
CTTTGTTCACCGGATCAGCCTGCCGGCCCGTCTTTGGTGGAAACCGAATAGTCGCTCACACCGGTGCGGTTGCAAACATCCATGACATTCACGACCGGTTGAAAGCTGGCGTTCTGATCGGCGCGGATCACCACGGTTTGATTCGTTGGGTTGCTGGCGACAGCTTTTTGAAGCAACTGCTCGAGTTCTTTCAGCGGGGTGGCTTTGCCGCGCAAGTAAACCGTTCCGTCAGCGTCGATGTCGACCACGACTTCGCGAGGTTTGCTGGTCATCGGAACGGCGCTGGTCGCCGAAGGCAGCACGATGTCGAGTTGACGTTCCTCGTCCTCAAACTCGCTGGTCACCAGAAAGAAAATCAGCAGCAGGAAAACCACATCGATCAGCGGGGTCAGGCTGAGTGTTCCGGCAACGTTGGAGCGTTTGAGTTGAACAGCCATGAGCGATCACGAAGTGGTGACAGGAGGCGGTGAGTTGATGGCCACCGGCGGTGGTGCCCCGTTGTCGAGTGGGCGGAGTTGGCCTTCCGCGTCCATTCGCGATCGACCGACGAAACGCACCAATCCGGGTGCGATGGTGAACGCCAATTCTTCAATTCGGTGGAACAGTTTCGCGATTCGATTTTCGAGGTACTGAGCCAGGATGGCGGCAGGAATCGCGACGGCCAAACCAGCCAGCGTCGTCACCAAGGCCGTGTAAATCCCTTCTGACAATTGTTCGCTGCGGCTGCGGTCCGCGGTCAACGTGCTGGATTCATGGAAGGCAACAATCATGCCCCACACGGTCCCAAGCAATCCCATCAAGGGAGTCGCGGCAGCGGCCAGTGTGAGCCACCGCACCGGGCCCGCGTATCGATCCGCTTCCCGTTGCAAGGCTTCTCCCGCAGTGCGTTCGATGTCGCCAAGTGGTTGTCCTGTTCGCATCAGCATTGCTGAGATGACGCGAGCGGCTGGCGAAGGGTTTTCGATGCAAATTTCTTGAGCGGTGCTGGGCGGAAACGTCTCGTGCGTCGCAGCCAAGTCGCTGATTTGATTGACCAACGATCGTGGCAAGATCTTCTCTGTTCGAAGCGAAAGCGTCCGTTCCACCGACAGCGTCACGACCAACATGCTCATCAGTCCGATGGGAATCATGAACCGTCCGCCGCGGGCAATCAGCGACAGCAAGTCGATTCCGGAGGGTTGGTCTGAGCCGGGTTGCTGGGTGGGTTCGTCGTTCATGACGGACTGAATGTCAGCCGCGTCGATCATGTTGGTGGCACCGGTCGGTTCGGCAGTGTCTTGCGCGGACAAGAAAGGACCAGACGATACGGTGATCAACAAAGCGGACCAAAGGACAGCGATGACCAATGTCGTGCGCCGGCGTCGTTGGTCGTTGAAAAGGAATCTCACGGTGCTTTCAGTGCCTCCGCCCGCTGCTTGGCCTTGGCGGCCAATTCATGCCCGGGGTGTTGATCGATCACGTACTGGTAAAAATCTTGGGCGAACTTCGTTGCTCTTGCTTTCGCAGCATCGGTTCTCGCCGATTGCAGCAGCAGTTCCGCACATCGTCCTGCTTCGAACCCGCTTTTGGCCTGCCAATTCTTGATGACAGGATCGGCTTTGTCCGCCCCAAATCCAAACATGACGCGTTGGAATTCTGGGATCGCCTTGTCAAACGTTTTGTTCGCGAAGTGAATTTCACCCATCATGAACCGAGCACGCGCTGCAATTTCGTTGCGGAAATTGTCTGCGACTTCGGCGTAAAACTTCAATGCCTTTTCGTCATCTCCGGCATTTTGAGCCGCGAATCCGGTCTCATAGAAAACTTGGGGGAGATAGGTCGTCGCGGGGAACCGCTCGCGGAGTTCATCGTACCAGTCGATGGCGTCCTCAAATTGACCCAATTGGGCAGCGCTCTGGCCACCGTGCAGTAAGATCAACTCTCGGACCTGGCGTTCGGCTCGATCCCGAATGGAGCTTGCGGAATCGTTTTCTGCGACGATTTTTTCGCGAGCCTTGGAATACGCGCGAAGCGCGGTGTCGTACTTTTCTTGTTTGAAGCGGGACTCACCGATCATCATCATCGAGTCCAGCAGCAAACCGCCCTGCTGCACCTCAACGTACTGGCGTTTGAAGGCGGCTTCGGCCTCGGCGTACAGCTTTTGTTTGTAGTACGACCAGCCCAGGCGATAGAGCGACTTTTCTTTCAAGTCCAAGTCGGAGGTTTTGTTGGCTGCGATTTGGAATGCTTTGGCGGCGTCGGACCAGCGTTCGTTGCGATAGTGATCTTGGCCGACGAAGTAAGCCGCGTCCGCCACGAGAGCGTTGTCGGGGAACTTGGAGATCAGTTGTTCGAATTGGGCCAAAGCTTGTTCGTCTTGCCCACTCTCGCGAAGCGACCACCCCAGTTCATAGAGAACCTTGTCCATGTCCGGGTAGTTGGGAACTTCTTGGGCAATTCGTTGAAGGCTTTCGGCTGCCTTGGCCGTTTGGGAGGCGTTTTGATCTAGCAGCGCCAGTTCGTAGAGCGCGTGGCCGAGGTTGTTGCCCGTCGGCTTCGTGTCCAAGAAAGCAGTCAAGTCGCTGCGTGACTCGGCGTCTTGGTTCAAGTGGCGGTAGGCAATGCCTCGTGACAGCAGAGCGTCGTCCATCAACGCATGGTCTGAGTTTTCCGTGATCAATTCGGAAAGCGTTTTCACCGCTTGTTCGTGTTGTTGCGATTGCAGTTCCGCCATGCCTTTGGCGTAGCGAGCAAACGGCAACAGACCCGCGTCGCGTTTGGAAGTCAGGATGGGCGTGAAGTACTCGATCGCTTTGGCGTATTGTTGATCGCCGCTGGCCAGTTGTCCGAGTTTGTATCGGGCTTGGTCGGCCATCCGGCTTTCACCATTGGTGCGGATGAGTTCTTGCCAAATGCCTGCGGCTGCATCTCGGTTTCCAGCGGTCAGTTGAGATTGACCGGCCATCAAGAACGCTTCATCCGAACGAGCCCATTCTGGGGCCGCTTCGCGGCTGGCCTGGAATGTTTTCGCGGCCTTCGCTGCATCGCCCGCAGCCAGTTCGGCTTGTCCTGCCAGCAACAATGCTTCTGCCTTTTGTTCCGGCGTTTGCATTGCATCCAGATTCGCACGGATCAGGGCGGCCGTTTTGGCTGGTTCGCCCGCCGCCTTCCATGCGGTCGCCCCGCGTAAAATCCATGTTGGACGCTGGGGGTGATCCCGCTGTGGTTTGCTGTCCACCAGTGATTGGTAGCGTTCCGCTGCGTCTGCCGCTTTGCCCGACGCCAGCAATGCTTCGGCGCCGACGAACAACGCGTCGGGGGCGAGCGGGTCACGTGGGTATTTGTTATTGAAGTCCTCCGCCAACTTCGCTGCTTGATCGGTGTCTCCGAGTTGCAAGGCCACAAATGCCGCGTTGTACAGGGCTCTCGGTGCGAGCGCATCCTCGGCGTGTTCTTTGGCGATGGAGAGGTACTGATCCAGAGCTTCGTTCAAGCGGTCCGGTTGCAGCGACAGAGCCTCGGCTGCATCCAGTTTGAGAGCGACGGCGAAACTTCCCTCTGCCCCGCGTTCCATTTGTTCGGAGGCCACCTCGTAAGCGGCCTGGGCCGATTCCAACATCTTGGCTGGTTCGCGATTGGCGGTGCCCAGTTCGATGCGGGCCAACCAGTGAGCGGATTCGGTCGCGGCAACCGGGTCGGTGCCTTGGAGCACGTCACGGAATCGAGCGGCCGCGCCGGACAGGTCGCCAGCTTGATAGAGCGTTTGGGCGGAAGCCAGCGTTGCTGCGGCGGCGTAGGGCGATTGGGGAAATTGCTTCAGCAGTTTTTCATAGGACGCTGACGCTTGGCTGGGGGCGCCGTCTTGAGCGAACGCGAAGCCTTGGCGGAAATAGGAATACGCTTTGTCCTCGGGCGTCGCGTTGACGTGGTTTGCGACCGATTCAAATCGTTTGACTGCTTCCTGCATCTCTCCCTGCAATAAAAGCATGTCGCCCATTCGGATCTCGACATCGACGATCAAATCCGAATCCGCGCAGGCGGTGAGCAGTTGTTGGTATGACGCTTGAGCTTGGTCGTACTTCTTTTGTTCTTCCAGTGCGACGCCGCGAGCGTACAGGGCATCGCATCGCAAGACGGAATCCGCAACGCCATCGAGTTTCATCATCGCGTTGTAGGACTCGATGGCCTTGTCCAGGTCGCCCATCGCGTACAGGGCTTCGCCCCGATAGAAGTAGGCTCGATCCAGTAATCGCGAATCGGGGTTTTCTTTGATCAGGGTGTCGTAGGTTGCGATCGCTTCGCGAAGCAGTTTGGGATCCGCTTCTTCACCGGTTCCCGCCGCAGCGTACAAGCACCAACCGCGGTTCGACAGGCTTTCTTCGCGGAGGTCATACTTGGTGTCTTTCAAGGCGACCTGAAAGGCGTCCGCGGCGGCTTTTAAATCCGGCGTGTCTTGCTGCATGTAGCAGACGCCCAGGTAATGAGAGGCTTTGGACGCCAGCGGGCTGTCGGGATATTCCTTTAGGAATTTTTTCCAGGTGTCGACGGCCAACCCGATCGCACCGTTGGTTTGAAAGTTCGCCGCGTCGGCATAGAGCGCGACCGCGGCGGAATCTTGTGCCGGTTCTTCTTGAGCAACCACGCGATGCGCTGGCCAGTTCAAGATCAAGGTCATCGCCAGCAACAGGCCAGCAACGCGAGGGAGGCATGGCGAGCCGAACAACGGTGTTCGAACGATGGTTGGCATGGCAGCAGAATGCAAGTGCGAGAAGCGAATCCAAGAAACCGGCGTTTCACTCTAACCGCGTGTGCTGACGTAGGCCATCCTCAACGCGTGCGTGGCCTCAGCCAACATCTTTGATTCGTCGTCCGACAAATTGCCTTCGGTCTTTGTTGCGAGCACTTCCAGCGTGTCGATCGAATGCTTGGCCATCGCCTTGTCGACGCGGGGTTCGTCTTGTCCCGGCATCGGGATCTGTCCCAGTGCACTCATGCCCTGTGTGAACAACATCGAGACGAGGACTTCAAAACTGGCAGGTGGAAGCTGGGATCCGCCAGACGGCGTCGCGGTTGCTTGCTTGGCATCGTCCGCGGGGTCTTTGCTGTCGTCGGTTTGGTTTGGGTCGGCGTCGGTCTGTTTTGCCAAAGCTTCTTTCTCTTTGGCGACCTGTTCTTTCCAATCCGAGTCCACCACGATTTGAGGTGACTCGTCCGTTTCTTTTTCTTTTGGATCAGAGTTTGTCATGGCAAATCAGGTAAAGGGGGAGAGAAGACTGTGAGATCAAGACGCGGTTGGCTTCTCCGGTTCCGCGGCAATCTCTTCGGTTACGCGTTGCTTGCGACGGTTGATCGCTGCTTCGATAAAATCGGTGAAAAGCGGGTGCGATTTCAGGGGTTTGCTTTTGAATTCGGGGTGGAACTGAGCCGCCAGGAACCACGGGTGAGACTCGATTTCGACAATCTCGACCAACCCGCCGTCTGGGCTCAGTCCGGCGAAACGCATTCCAGCGTCTTCAAACGCTTGACGGTATTCGTTGTTGAATTCGTACCGGTGCCGGTGGCGTTCTTCGATGTCTTCCTGGCCGTAGGATTGAAAGGCCTTGGAGTCGGCCGCCAGTTTGGTGGGCTGGGCTCCCAGTCGCATCGTCCCGCCCATGTCGGTCACGTTTTGTTGTTCGTCCAACAAACAGATGACTGGGTGCGGGGTGTCCTTGTCAAATTCCGTCGAGTGAGCCTTTTCAAGTCCCAGCACGTTTCGGCCGTATTCGATCACAGCGGTTTGCATGCCCAAGCAAATGCCAAAGAACGGCACGTTGCGTTCGCGAGCAAATTGAATCGCCTGCACTTTGCCTTCGACACCGCGTTCGCCGAAGCCACCCGGGACGAGGATCCCGTGATAACCGCTGAGCAATCGTTCGGCACCTTCCCGTTCGATGTCGCTGCTTTGAATGCGTCCGATCCGGATCTGTGCGTCGTGATGCATGCCGGCGTGATCAAGCGATTCATAGATCGACTTGTACGCGTCTTTGTGCTCAGCGTATTTGCCAACGACGGCGATCGAAATTTCGTGGCGTGGATTGCGCAAGCGGTGCAGCAAATCGTTCCACGGGGTCATGTCCAAACTGCCCGCGGATGTCAGGCCAAGTTTTTTGACGATCAATTCGTCCAGCTTGTTATCGACCAGTGACAAGGGGACTTCATAGATGGAGAAGTCCTTGTCCTTTTCTTCGATAACCGCTTCGGGTTCCACGTTGCAGAACAGAGCGATTTTGTCTCGGTCGTCTCGGCTGATCGATTGTTCGCAGCGACAGACCAACACATCCGGTTGGATGCCGATTTCACGAAGCTGGCCGACGGAGTGCTGCGTGGGTTTGGTTTTCAACTCATCGGCGGCTTTCAAGTACGGCACCAACGTCAGGTGCATGTACAAGCAATTTTCGCGACCGGCATCGAGCGAGAATTGGCGGATCGCTTCGAGGAACGGCAGACTCTCGATATCGCCCACCGTGCCACCGATCTCAGTGATCACGACGTCGACGTCATCGCCGCCCATTCGTTTGATGACTCGTTTGATTTCATTGGTGACGTGGGGACTCACCTGAACGGTTTTCCCCAAGAACTGGCCACGCCGTTCTTTTTCGATCACCGAGAGATAAATTTGCCCGGTGGTGTAATTGCAATCACGGTTCAGCTTGCCAGAAGTGAATCGTTCATAGTGCCCAAGATCGAGGTCGGTTTCGGAACCATCGTCCAAAACGTAAACCTCACCGTGTTGGTAGGGGCTCATCGTGCCCGGATCGACGTTGATGTACGGATCCAGTTTCTGCATTCGAACCCGCAGCCCGCGACGTTCGAGAACCATGCCGATCGATGCACTGGTCAGGCCTTTGCCGAGAGAACTGACAACGCCGCCGGTAACAAAAATGTGTTTAGTCATGTCCGAAAATCATACCGTGATGGAATGTTTTCGGAAGCGGCGTTGACGACCCGAATGAGCGATTGCCGGGGATTGTGCCAAGAAGGCCCGCTAGAGGGTGCCGGGATGCAATTCTGGGTACGGGTTTCGACCCTGATCTTCTGCAAAAGTTCGCTGTCTTTCGTAGATGGCAAGTCGTCGCATGAGGATCCGTGCGGATCTGCTCGGCTCGTTTTTACTCGTCTTCGGTCGTCGGGGATTCCCCGTCATCCCGGCAGGCGTCCAGTTGGATCTGGATTTGGTCGAGCAGATCCTCGAGACGCTGGATCGTCGAGGGACTCGTGAATTCCGGTTGTGCCCGTTTGGGAGCGGGCGGTTTGGTCGTGCCAGCGTTTCGAATTGCTTTTCGGGTATCAGGATGAGACGAGCTGAACAGGTCGGTGGAGTGCATGGCCTCGGCCGATAACTGCGTCTCGGGAATCTCTGATTCAACGTCGCAAGCCGATTGGATCCGCTGTCGCAAACGATGAGTTTCCTGGAGCATTCGACCAATCCGTTCCGCATCCGGTGAGCAGGCTTGGTCTGCGGCCTGCTGAATCGCCGTTTGTAAATCGGTTTCCAGGGATTGGGCCAGGTCGGAGATTCTTGTCAGGTCATGTCGTTCCGCTTCCGATCCGATGGACTGAATTTCTGCGAATGCCTCGCGAACGAAATTGGAATCCAGCGGAGCCCGCATGGTTCTCAGTTGAAGCAATTGGTACTCGAACACACTCAGTCGCGAGAGACAACGCTGAGAAAATCGGTCCCATTGGGTTGGATCGGTCATCGAATTGAAACGCATACCCCGAATCCAGACGCCGCGGCGACACGGTTTGTTTCCGTGAAGGGTCGCAAGTCTCAGATGGCCGGGGTGGGGCAAAAGGGAACGTGATAAACAGGGAACGTGATAAACACGGGGTTTTGACTGTCGATCTTCATAGCTAGGCCATGAAACGTCGGCACCCGGCGATTCATTGTGCGTTTCATGGCGATCCGTTGGTCCACGACACCTGCGACTGATTCAAATCGTTCAATCCATGCAACCGAAGCGGCGAGTTTTGAAGTTGCGCTTTTGCGTGAGGCATTGATTTTTTCATAACCCGACGCGTCAGCGAGGCGAAGTCAACATCGTTTTTTCCTCGCTGACGCTTCGGGTTTTGAGAAAAACGCAACTTCAAAAGCGGCGAGCGGGGATGCCGGTTGTTCGTGAAGCAGCCGTAAAGGACCGGCGGGAATCCCCGTCAAGGGCCTGGTTTGGCACGCGACGTGCATCGTTGTTGCCCTGTTGTCGACGTCGCACGGCACGGGCCTCTCGACGTTCTCACTCACCTCTCTCAAAGCAAGTCCAAGCATTGATCCCATGAATCCTGCATTCATCCAAACAGTCCACGGTTTCACTCACCCTGTCATCGCGAACAAGTTGCTCAATCGCAAGAAGGAAGGCAGCGAAGTCCATGAAACGACGACGCAGCTTTACCGCGAAGAAACCGCTCGTCGACTGGAAGAAAACAACCGCAAAGCCAAACGAGTCACCTCGGTGGCAAAGCCCAGCTAAGCACGTGAGGCGGAGTCATGGGGCTTGGTCACGTAGCAGCGTCTCTCCGAGACGCTGTCATTTGCGAGTCTCAGAGAGACTCGCCTACGTGAGGTTATACCCGATCATTCCTTCCGAACTGCTTAGCAGTGCGTCAACGCCTGAAATGATGGATCCGGTAGTGGACGAGGCGACGAGTCCTTCGTACCTCATTCGCTCAAAGGGACTCGTGGCTTCGTCAACTGCCCTAAGAACGAGTCGTGACGGACCTCTAACGGTCGAAACGATACAGAGCAGCATCGGTTCGCAAAATGAGCGAGTTGTCGACGACCGCTGGCGAAGCCATGATCTGGCCGTCGACTTGATTGGTCACTTCGATGTCACACTCTGTGCCTGGTTTGATGACGAAAACCTCGCCGCTGTGATTGCAGAAGTAAATTCGGCCAGTCGCCAAAATTGGCGAGG
>NZ_JBICHO010000635.1:0-20408 GCF_043100905.1 Rhodopirellula sp. JB055
GGTCAGCGCATGAAAAACGCCAAGGCAACAAGCATGACTTGCTGCGTTGGCGAGATGAGTTTTCACGTGCCGCCGCTGACGGCACGATTCGAGGTCAGGAGCCCACCTTGGCTTTGGTGCGAGCCTCCCGCAGGCCACGGCTGAGGATATCTCGCAACATCGGCGAGTAATCTTCGTACTTGCTCTCGTCTGGAGCACCGCTGCTGAACTGGTAAATCGCGTCGCGTGGTTTAACTCCCAACGCGATCAGCGTGCTGCTGACGGTCGCGTAGTCGCCGTTGCGAATGACCATGCTGGGACGCCCCTGGCCGACTGGCGAACGTGCAAACACTTTGCTGGCCACGGCCAAGAACTTGACCGGTGAATCCAACGTTTGCAGGGTCAGAAGGCGGCGAGCCAACTGCACACGACCATCGTCAGGGTCGTTCAAGTTGCGAGCCCCGATGATGTTCAGGCCTTCTTGCAACTCAACGACTTCTTGACGCTCGTCGGCGTGAATCGCAAAACCAGCTTTGGCGTCGGCCAAGATGATGTTGCAACCTTCGTAGCGATTCTTGGCGAACTCAGCGTGGGCTTTTTCGAGTGCACGACGAGACGACGTGCATCGCAATAAGTCCATCGCCAACTGGCCACGAGACCGTTGACCAAACAAAGGCGTCGCGGGGGCGCGGTTGGTCAAACAAACAAACAACCCGTTTTGATTTACCCCCAACCATGTTCCACCGGCCTTTTGGTCGATCCCACACAAAACGCGTGGTTTACCGGATTGGATGGACGGCGTTTGGCTCGGGCGATCCACATACTCTTCGCGGTTAGCCGCAACGAGAATGGGACTTTCGGGAACCAAACGGTACTGAACAGCAAGCAAGCACATCTGGGAGACATCCAACTTTCAAAGATCGGTGATTTCCAGTCTCACGCACGTGATCTCTCGCCGATTGATCGGGGACCCCCCGGCGAGCCTGGTGCGATACACGTGGGAACAATGTAGCCACGCAAAATCCGCCACCACACCCCCTCATGGGTGGTTCCGACGATATTTCTCGGATCTGGTGGGGAGGGCGGCCGGTCAGAGAAGATCGACCGAAACCGGTGCTGTTTGCGGTTTAGGCGGACTAAATCGGGCCCTTCGCGGACGAGAAGGGCACGAGAAAGCGGTTTCAGACTCAGGACTTTCGAGCAGCGATTTCTGATTTCATGAACTCCAAGCCCTCTTTGGCGAGAGTCAGCTCGTCCGTGAACATCTTCCGCCAGATCTTCGTCGCAGCGGCGATTTCCGGCAGAGCCAACCCGAACGCTTCGATGGTCAGGTAACCGTCGTAGCCCGATTCGGCGATCGCGTCAAAGTTCTCCTTCCATTTCACGCCACCTTTCCCAGGCGTGCTGCGATCGTTCTCGCTGATGTGGATGTGGAACAGCTTGTCACCGCCAGCTTGAACCGCATCGGCGACCGATTTCTCTTCGATGTTGCTGTGGAATGTGTCGTACATGATCCCACAGGAGGGATGATCGACTTCGCGAGCAAAACGGGCGGAGTCAGCATGGCAGTTCAGGAGGTAGCACTCAAAACGGTTCAGAGCCTCGATGCCCAATTTCACGCCCACCTTCTCAGCGTATTCCGCGGTGGCTCGCATCGATTCGACGCCCCACTTCCATTCGTCTTCGGTGGGACCAGCACCGCTGAACAATCCGATCGCCGAGTGATACGGGCCGACCAAGATCTCGACTCCGGCGGCGGCACAGCAATCCAGCGTCTTCTTGTTCAGCTCAACGCCTTTGGCGCGAACCGCAGCATCTGGCGAGATTGGATTGTCCTCTTCACCACGGATCGTCACGGCGGTGCGACCCAGCCCGAGCTCATCGAGACGCTTGCCAATCTTGGCGTAGTCCAAATCGAGATTGAACATTGGCAATTCAACGCTGTCATATCCGATTCCTTTAAGCTGCTCGCAAACAGGCAACATTTCCTCGGTGACTTCGCCGGACCATAACAGCAGGTTCATGCCGTACTTCATGATGTTCTTCTCTACAGAGTTCTCGAAAGGGGAATTTCAACGGGGTTTCGCGTCTTCGGGCTTGCCAGGGGAAGCCAACGTCAGCTCAGGATACGCCATCGGGCGTCCTTCCGGGGCGAGCAAACGTGCGTGCTGCAGTCGCACCTCTTGGCGGGCACTTGGCAACCAATCGCGAACGGCGTCGGGCAATGCCACCAACCCAACTCGGGCCATGACCTGGTTCAGCCGCATCAGCAGTGTGTCGTCGGCCAAGTAATCGTACAAGAACCGGGTGGAAGCGAACCGCTGCAACGTCGCGGGAATTTTGTCGGTCGATTTGCCCGTGATTCGCTGCACCGCCAACGCCATTTCTTCCGTGGGGACTTCATCGAACAGTGCGTAATATCGCTCGCCAATCTCGGGATGGTCCTGGATCACATTCGAATCCAACAGCATCTCAATCAGAATGTGACCGACAAAACTGGGGCGAAACCCAGCGTCCCCGGGCAACAGGTCTCGCAACTGAACGGCAAACTCGAGGTTCATCCGGGCAAACGTTTCGCCCCCATGAACCCAGTGGTCGTCGTCTATGTGAGCCAACACACCGCGAGCGACTTGCTGAAGCACCGGATTGGCATCGTCGACAAACGGAGCCGCCAACCGTCCGCGAGCTCGAATCTTGCGATCGATCACCGACAAAAAATCGGGGATGCCCGTCGAAACCGCCATCACAGGATGTTCCAAGTAGGGAATGGCGTGACACAGAAAATTCATGAGCGGGTTGTCATCGATCGGCAATGGAAAGCGAACGGCACCATGAGCGAAGGCCGCCCGGCGATAAGTTCGGGATCGTCAACGCAATGTGCTGCCTGTCCCCTCAGAAGGCAACGATGCCGAGTTCCACTGTCCCAACCACTGCATCATCGACCACCGCAGGTCCGACTGATGCTTGGCGATCGCGTCGTTCAAACGGTCCGCCAGTCGAGCATTCTCTTTCTTCAGCCACAACCGGATCAGCGTGTCTTCGGCCAGGTTGCCAAGCTCTTCCGCAGCATCGCCACCCAGCTTGCTGATCCGTTCCACGTTGAAGCGATCCATTCGCACGTTGGCTTTTTCCACGTACACGTCCAACTGAATCGCAGGAGGCACCTCGCTGTAATCGGCAGACATGCCAATCACGAATTGGCATTCCAAGTTCACGTCCATCGTGCCATCGACGCTGATGCTGAATGCCTGCAGACCGAGATTCCAACGTTCCAAACGGGTGTGAAATTTGGCCGGGGTTTTCACGACCGCGTCGACCAGCCAACCGGCATTCCCGTTCGGCGTGGTGGAAGGGACAACCGATCGAATGGTGAGTGGGGATTTGGTCAGAGGCGATTGGGCTAGCATTCCCGAGGCTCCGAGGGGCAGGGTGGAAGGCCATGCCAATGCGGAAAACCGTCCGGCGTCAGCGGGTGCGCGGAGGTCATGCTCGGCCCTCCCAGAGGGAGGATGAAGTGTCGACTCGGCGGTCGAGATGGGGCGTTGGAGTTCAGCGAGTTCTGGCAACTTGATGTGGTAGCGGACCCAACGTCCGTGCCGAAGCTCTTTGCGACGTCGGTTGGTTTTCAGTTTCCAACCCTCGCGTCGGACTTTCACCCCCGCCCAAACCGATTTTGTCTTGCCCCAATCATCATCGCCGTCAAAGCGATCGGGAACATGTTTGAGAAGTTGATCCGCCAACCATTGAACCGATTGGCGAGCTTGATCGGGCGTCATTTCGACGCTGGTCGCCGGCATGCTCTGAGGCGAGACCTGCGGCGCGGTCAGCGGGACTTGCCCACTGCACCGCGCCCAACATCCAACCGAACCAGATGGCACAGCCGCCGACTCAGCCAGAGCGACGGCCATCACCACCGCGGGAATCAGCGATACACGACGCAGAAGTAAACGCCATCGCGACCGCGAGCCATCGCGGCTCCTGCCACTCGCATGTTGGGATCGCTGGTGTAACAAGCCGAGACTCCGGCGGGCGTGTGGGAACTGCTCCACCCGACACCCTCATAGCGTCCGGGGGCAAACGATCCCGACGGATGAGTTTTCAAACCCGTCGACGCCATCAACTGAGCGCGTCGTTCCGCGACCGCTTGCAATTGCGGATCATACGCAAGACCACGCAGTCCCTGTCGAGACCGTTGTGCATTCAAAGTCGACAAGACATTCGAAACCGCACCCCCACCACGTTGCGAGCTTGCGACCGAATGTGAGACCGGCACCACCGAAGGCTTGCTGGTTTGATGAATCACTTGACCAACGTGACTCACTCGACTGGCCGGAACGGATGGGTTGCCGTGAAACACCTGTGTTCCACCGACGACTGAACTTCCTTGGTGAACGACTTGGCCGTGTTGCACCGGCTGACTGGGTTGCCAAGCGTTTCCCACCGAAACGACTTTACCGGGAATCTGTGAATGCGTCACCACGCTTCGGTTCTGACCGCAGTTGGTGCAGCCCGATCCGGTTGGGATCGTCGTGCTCTGAACCACTCTGCCGTTGGCGGCCTTCGCTGCGGGCATGGTCGCCAACACCGAACCGCAGGTGATCCCACCGATCGCGATCCAGGCTGGCAAAAGCGGCAGGGACAACCGAGGCACGAAACCTCGCATGAGTTCCGCCAACGGGTTCAGTCCAAACGAACGGGATGCTTCAAACAATCGAGACATTCGACACTCCAAGAGAAAAGGAGCCGGCGGAGCCATTCCATGGTCCGAGAACAAGTCACATCCGTGTGCAGCACCGGCGAAATTCCGTCGCCGCGAACCATTGCGATTGCCTGCATCACGAAAAGCCCCTTTTCGAAAGAAAATGCTTCCGGGCACCATTTGCGACGACAGCCAACGACGGAAGTCACCATCCGTCCACCACTTAGAAATGAAGCCATCGCCAAAAGAAGTTTTCAATGTCTTTCGGGTGAGTCGAAACCACCTGTCAAACTGGGCAAACCTGTCGCACTGAAAGCAGGCCGGACCAAGGCTTCTAGCTTCTAGCTTCTAGCTTCTAGCTTCTAGCTTCTAGCTTCTAGCTTCTAGCTTCTAGCTTCTAGCTCGTGCTCGTGCTCGTGCTCGTGCTCGTGCTCGTGCTCGTGCTCGTGCTCGTGCTCGTGCTCGTGCGATTCCGAATCGGATCCAGGCTGGCAGCCTGGGCCACGAAGTGGTCACGGACGGTAGCCGGATTCGCCAGAATTCGGACAGCCAACCAGCGTGAACCTCTGAATTCTAGCGAATCCAGCTACGACCGCTTCTCCCCGCCTCGGTGAGCAGGTCCGAGCTCAAGCCACCTTTTTGCCGCCGGGGGCTCGCAGGTCGAACAACCCGAAGATCTCGTCGCGCGACAGACCACCGGCTTGGGACAGCGGCCCTGACTTCGCTGGCCCGTCGCCCGCCGCATTCTTGGACGCGTCACGCTGATCCGCAAAAAGCATGTCGAACATTTCGCGTTTCTGATCCAACACCGCGGCGATGCGCTGCTCGATCGTGTTGACCGCCATCATCCGAGTGACGGTCACGCTCCCCGCCGCGCCAATGCGGTGAGCTCGGTTGATGGCTTGATCTTCAATCGCAGGGTTCCACCAACGATCGAACAAGAACACGTACCGACAAAATTGCAGGTTCAATCCCACGCTGCCGGCACCGTAGCTCATCAAGATGATGTGGCTGTTCGGATCATTCTTGAACTGGTCGATCACACCTTCGCGTTTCTTGTGCGGGACCTTGCCGTGGTACTCCAACGGTCCGAACCGTTCGAGCGCCGGCCGCATCTTTTCAATCGTCTTGGTCCACTGGCTGAACAGAATTGCCTTCTGCCCGCTGGCGGCAACCTCTTCCATGTCGGCTTCGAGCCGCTGCAGTTTGGCGCTGGAATTGGTGACGGGATCAAAGTTGCAAATCTGTTTGAGCCGCAACACCAGTTCAAACACATGCTGCACCGTCAGCGCTTCCTCGAGTTCTTCGAGATGCACCACGCCTTCCTTTTCGGCCGTGTCGTAGCGAGCCCATTGTTCCGGCGTCAGATCCAGGTCCGCATCGCGGTACAGCTTGGGCGGCATGTCATCGAGCACCATGTCTTTGGTGCGACGCAAGATGTAGTCCCCCGCCATCCCAGCCATCTGCGACATGGGCATCCCCGTTTGCAGATACCCAGGCGAGAGAAAGTCGAAGATGCCGACCAAATCATCCGGCGAGTTTTCGACTGGCGTCCCGGTCAGCGCCCAAGATCTGGTTCGTGGAATCGCACGAATGATCTCGCTGGTGGTGTTGTTGCTGTTCTTGATCCGCTGAGCTTCGTCGAGCGCCACCAAGTCAAAGTGCAAACCGCTTTCGAGGACGATCTCTTTGTCACGCATCAACAATTCGTAGTTCGCAATCTTCACCGGCACATTGGGTTCGCGCCACTGGAACTCTCGTTTGGCCGCGTTGCCTTCGATCGCCACCACCGGAATCTCCGGCGCCCAAACGCTGAATTCGCGAAGCCAGTTGCTGACCAGCGGTTTGGGACAAACCAACAACACGCTGCGCAGTTCGCCGCTGCACAACAGCATCCGCATTGTGCTGATTGCTTGCATGGTTTTGCCCAGTCCCATTTCATCGGCCAGCACACAGGCGTACCGAGGAAACAGAAACGCGATTCCATCGAGCTGATAAGGAAACGGTTCGAACGGGAAATTCAATTGCCCGCTGCCGACCAACAAATCCAGTGGCGGTTGCAACAGGTAGTACAACCGATCTTGCAACTTCACGATGTCATTGGGCGGCTTGATCCGAGAACGTTTGCCTTTCGACTTGCGTCGTTTCTGAAGACCTTGGTCTTCCGTTTCGGAGTCGCTCTTTTCCTCCAAACCGATGGAACCCGCCACCGCATCAGCAGGCTTCTTCGCTGGTTTGGGAATCCACGACGCTGACTCGGGAAACAAAAACCCCGTCGTCTTGGCGACCAATGGCGGCAACTTGATCGGCACCCGCATTGGCTGCAGGGCTGGCAACGTCCACTCGTTGGTTTCCAATTCAAACGCCGTTGCCGCATCCCAACTGTTGGCACCATCGATCTCACACTGCATGGTGGGACGCGGTGCCGGAGTCGCCGCCGGATTGGCCACCGACGGGGTTGCATCAGCATTTAGTGCTGCGGGCTCGGACGCCTTGGAAGCGGGCGAGGAATCACCTGCGACCGGAGACGATTTTCGGAACCACACTACGCCGCCCTCGCGATTTGGGACTGAGCCTCTCGGATCGCTTCCCGGATCCGCTCGAAAGGTTCAATCACATCGGGGAAGTCACCCATCTGCTGTGTGATTTGCTGGGCGGCTTCCAATTGTTCCATTGCGACCAAGACGGAGGCACCACGAACTTTCATCGCGCAGTGACCATCCGGTTCTCGCGCGACGTATGCCTTGCCGTCGTTTTCAGGGGTGGCGACAAATCCAATCGTGCAACTGGCATCGGCCATCGGCAACGACTCGGTTTGCTCGCACATCAACATCGAGATCGGTGTCCGGCATTTCTTGAGCAGTGTCGGCCCGATCACATCACAGATCAGATGCTGACGCAGCGTGTTGCCAAACAAGATCTCGTGAGCCTTGGAAGGACGCAGCGGCAACGTGCACTGGAACTCCAGAGGCCGACCACCTCCATTGAGAACGAGCAATCCGCCCGTCCAACCGGTGCGTTCTTGTTGAACGATCGTGAAATAACCAAGCGTCGCAGGTGCCAATTTCGACTCCATCGTGGATTCGATCAGATGAATGTTTGAGTCAAGTCAGGAAAATCTTCGCGAGCGAACGGACACAATCGACATGCGGGTGTCGAATGCGTCCGCCCACTCGGCGAATGGACGATCGATCACGTCCCGGCTGGGTCGACGAACGAGCCTGGTGCATCTGCGGAAGATGCATCCGACTCGTTCGTCCCAGGACGAATCGATCGGTGATCAGGGAACGATGGCTTGAACCGTTTTGTCAGCAGACAGATCGACCAGAATTCCGTTTCTCAAACCGACGTTTGAATTCTGGTGACTTCCGTTGCGAATGCTCTCGTCACGGCTGTCTAGCGACGTGTCAACTGATTCCCTTGTGAAGCCAATTGGAGATGGCCATACAGCGTCTGGTCCTGTCGAACGAGATAGAACTTGGCCTTCGAACCGCGGCGAATATTCGGTTGGTCGAGAATCTCGGCCAAGTCTTCCAGTCCGGCGGTTTGCCAAACGTGAATCCCCAACAGAACGTCGCCTGCGGTGATCCCCTGTTCGCTGGCCGCTGAACCGGGCCGAACATCGGTGACAATCAAACCGCCACGGTAATTGGTTCGCAGTCGCGAATTCATGCGACGCACAAACGATTCGCCGGCCGGTCGGACCGAGACCCCCACGACTTGCCAAGCCAAAGCAGCGGCCGGGTCACCGAATTCCTGTGAGGACACGGAGGTCGCCAGTTGCGTTTGAAAGAACTCGCCATCGCGTTCGAATTCCACTTGCAACGGATCCCCTGGTCTCACTTCCAACATCGACAACGCGTAGTTCAAAGGGTCCGCAATGTCTTGTTGATTGAGTCGCACCAAGCGATCGCCTCGCTGCAGTCCCGCTTGTTGAGCGGATCCGCCTTCGGACAGCCGGGTCACTTGCAATCCACCACGCGTAACCGCCGTCCCATCCATCCCGATCACCATTCGGCGATTGTTGTGGCGATTGATCATTTCCGTCACGGTGTCGAGCACCTGATCAATCGGAATCGCAAACGCAATCTGCTGGGCTCCCACACGAACGGCCACGTTGACGCCGATCATTTCACCATCGATGTTCAACAGCGGACCGCCGGAGTTTCCTGGGTTGATCCCAGCACTCGTTTGAATCAGATCGCGGTACTGCTGTGTCTCGTTGACCGGCACATCCCGATGCAGAGCACTGATGATGCCTTCGGTGCTGGTGTGGACATAACCAAACGCGTTGCCGATGGCGATGACGGTTTCACCGATCATCAAATCATCGCTGTGACCACGTGGAATGGTCGGGAACGGGCCAGCGCCTCGCAGTTTCACCAACGCCAAATCGCTTTGGGGATCCGAGGCGATCAAATCCGCCCGAGTGGCTTCGCCATTGTGCAACGTCACGTTCAGTTCGTTGACATCTTCGACCACGTGATAGTTCGTGATCACATAGCCGCGTGGATCGATCACGACCCCCGTGCCCATGCCGTTGACCTGACGGAACGAATCCGGAGCCCCACCCGCCATGCTGGCCGCGGTGGTTCGAACGGTCTTTTGACCGTGCAAGTTCACCACCGAAGGCGACGCACGACGAATCGCGGTGACGGTAGGGGTTTCACGCAACGACCGCGATGACCGACCGGTCGAACGCATGTCGCGAACACTTGCGTCGGTGCTGCGATAGCTGGTCGCTGTCACACTCTGCAAGTCATCCGCTGACACCGAATCATTGTCGCCGATGCCAACGGTCAATCCCGCCAGCAATCCCATCGACAACAACACACCCAAAGATGGGGAACGATGCACCGACACGTCGTGACGTGAAGGCAAATGTTTTAGAAACCAACGCATGCAATCCCCGCACTCACGCAATCAAGCGGAAGTCATTGAAACGACCGGAACAACACGCCGCCAAAGCCACGCCCCGCCCCTGTGATGTCACTCGCCAGATCCGACAAAACGGAAGCAAGCGGAGTGACCGGTACGAGGGTTACCATCGGACATCGCCGCAAGGTCGCTTGATCAGTGACAGACCGCGCCGCAAGGTTTGCCAATCTTCACAATCGGCAGAAAATCCGAAATTTGATTGAAGCCGCGAACGGGATTCCACAGGGCAGGTTTGGCCCCAATCCCCACCGAGGTGATGCAGTTTCCAAGTGCTGTGTTGCCGTCGCTTCTTAAGAACCCCGCCCGCGAATTTTAAAGTTGCGTTTTTGCGTGAGGCATTGGGTTTTTCATGACCCGACGCGTCAGCGAGGCGAAGTCAACATCGTTTTTCCCTCGATGACGCTTCGGGTTTTGAAGTTGCGTTTTTGCGTGAGGCATTGGGTTTTTCATAACCCGACGCGTCAGCGAGGCGAAGCCAACATCGTTTTTCCCTCGCTGACGCTTCGGGTTATGAGAAAGCTGACGCTTCGGGTTTTGAGAAAAACGCAACTTCAACACCCGCGCAGGAGCTTGTGCAGTTTTGTTTCACTCTCCCAGGGGGAGGGTGATGAGAAACGCTTGGCAACACTGCACTTCAAAAGTGCACGACCACGCAGCGGGAGGAGTCGGAAAGCGAGTGTTCAGCGAGAATTTCCGGGGAGGGCAATCCGCGCCGTTTCCGACGCCCGGCCCTCACCCTCGCGTACGCCTGAACGGCGTCGCTCGACCGAGTGTATCGCTCTCCCCAAACGTCGTTTCGGGAGAGGTGCATCGTAGTGAAACCCGCTAAAACCCACCTCGATAAAACCGCACGACCTCCAACGCCCGAGGAAACTCAACGCCCGAGGAAACTCAACGATCGAGGAAACTCAGCGGGCCATCCGGAGGCACCACGCCCAACCGACGTTGCCGATCGGTCAACTCGGATGAGGAGGCTTTTGCAATCGGAAGGTCCACCTTGGGGAGTTCCTTCAACGCTTTGCCAGGATTGGCATCCAACCAAGCGTCCTCGAACAATTGCAACTGGCGCCGCAACGGTGGCGAATGGGGCGTCAACTCGACCGCTTTTCGCTGGGTCAAAATCGCAGCGGGCAAATTGCCCACGGCGTAATAACATCGACCACAGGTGTCCAGCAAAGCCTCGCTGCCGGGGCTCATCTCCAGCGATTCAATGCTTCGCTGGAGAGCTTTGTCGTAGTCGCCTTCCGTGTTGCTGACCAACCAAGCGTATTGGTTGTAGAAATTGGCCAGCAACAAATCGCGAATCGCGGTTTGGCGTCCAGGACGTCCGTTGCCGGTCTCGCGAAATGTTTGACGAGTTTCTTCAATGTCTTCGTCGATCTCCTCCAACACGGTTTCGATCTGACCGACCACGTCTTCCTTCCACTCGTCAGTCCACTCCATCCGATACATCGCGATCAAGATGTCGATGTTCTCGGGATTCATCGCAAACGCTGACTGCAATCGCTCGCTGGCATTCGTGTGATCGTCTCGGCTAGCGAGATCCAAACCGGCCTGAAAATCCAGGTGGCTGCGGAGTGCGGAGTAATCGAAATCATGGGCCATCAGCTTGTGGCGAAAGTCGTCGTCTTTCTCCATTCGTTCCACGAGCGGCTGCAACAAAGCGACCACCTCAGCAGGCTGCTGCAATTCCGACAAGTGTTCGGCAAGCTCCCACCGCGCGGTCGCCGAAGACACGTCGTGCAGCGGCAATTCGTCGATCAGTTTTCGATATTCATCTTCCGCCCAATCGGACAACCCGCGATCGATCAGGTCCGCTGCGATACGCAGGTGAGCGTCCGCGTGGCTTTCCTATAGAACCGGGTGCAGGGGAGCCTTCTCCGCGTCCTTTGAGTTCACCACAGGGTTCAGCATCAACGCCTGCTGGGCTCGTTCCGCCGCCAATTCAGGCTGCCCTGATTCCAGCAATGCTTCCGCCGAGGCATACAACAACGAAGGCGACTTTTCGAACAACGATCGATGCTTGGCATGAGCCGCTGTGATGACGTCGAACAACTTGTGATCGATGGCCCAGAGCGCTGTGTCCGTCAACTCTCGCGTGCGAGGCGGAATGACGTCGATGTGCTGCGTCAGAAATCGCGACACGTCGTCCTCTTGGGCCATCACGCGAGCCCGCTCGGCATTCAACCAAGTCAATCGAAACAACTCATCGCCGCTGATCATCGCGCCCGCAGCCAACTTGCCACCGGCCACATCATGCTGCGATGCCCGGTCGTCAATTTCCCAACTCGATTCCATTTGCTCGATCAGTTCGCTCCACCCATCCGCTTCGAATCGTCCGGATTCCAACTCCTTGGCGTACTGCCTCATCCACAAACCACTGAACTGCGTGTCCTTGGCAAACACTTGTTGCAGATGCGTCACCATCAGCGAACGGTCGTGGGAACTCAGTCCCAACCAGCGATCGCGATTCGCACCCAGTCCCTGTTCGGATTCAGCAGGCTGTTCCAATCCAGCGGCACGGCCAGCGTCGCTTGGTGCCCATCCGGATTGTCGCTCCAAAGTGGCTCTGACCGGCTGAGCGAGCAAAGCCATCGCGGCAAAGCGGCTGAGCGTTGGCTCGGCTTCGTAACGCGTCAAGCGAACGAGCGCGGGAAACGATTCCATCGTCGGCAGTGCGGCCAGTTGACCGATCCGCTGACGCCGCGCCATGACAGAACGCGAGCCGTACTCATCCAGGATTTCTTGAACGATTGGCGAATCCGTGTTGACCGACCAAGGCACCTCAACACCGCTGGTCAGTTTGCGAGCCACAATCGCAATCTCGCTGTCGGGATGCTTGCGAGCCTGGCGCAACGCATCAAATGCGGCCAAACCAATTCGCGCCAATCGCTGACGACAACGAATTCGCGTGGCGTAACTTTCCGATCCCAATCCTTCGATCAGCGCTGCCACTTCTTCGTCGTCGACGACCGGAACGGTGCGAAGCCATTCGCTGTCAGCCATCGCGACGGGGATCAACAAAGCCCCCCCAACAGGAAGACGCATCCCAGCCATCAGGCTGAAGAGAACGCTGAGAACCAAGCAGCCCAATACACTTTTCGCCAGCTTGGACGAGGGATTTTGGATTCGCATCGAGAGGACTTCGTGTGAACGAGAGAACCGGTCCAAAAAAATTGCATTCCGAATTGTAGCAACCTGGGACGCCCACACACGTTTCACAGCGGTGACATTCCTCAGCAAACACTTCACGATCAATCCGACGCTTCAACGTTTTGTTTGATTCCACCGGTGCAGACAATTAAGCTGCAACGGTCTGTTGTTGAACCATCCGCTCTTCCGTCACAGGGTCCCCGTCGCGATGAAGATTCGCTTTGCCTCGCCACTTTTCCTTTTCGCCTTGGCGATTGGCTTCCTGAGCACCCCCCAGACCAACACCGCCTCCGCCCAATCTGCCGTGCTGGCGGAAATCTACGGTCGAGGCGTTCATGCCTACAACGCTGGCAACCACAGCAAGGCATATGAACTGCTCTCGATGGCGATCGACAACAACATCCGTGATCCACGGGCGTATTACTTCCGCGGACTGGCCGCCAGTGCCAGCGGAATGGGAGACGCGGTAGTTGATTGGCAAATGGGTGCCGAACTGGAAGCTCGCAGCGGTGACGCTCGATCGATCGGTCGCGCTTTGTCTCGCATTCAGGGTTCTCAGCGTTTGAAACTCGAAGCGATTCGCGAAAAAGCTCGCTTGCAAGCTCTCGCAACCGGCGCCGCTCGCTCGGCGATCCGCGCCAATGAATTGTCTCAGGGTGGCCAATCCGCGGCAGCCCCTGGTGCCCCGGCGATGCAACGTGGTGCCACGCCGCCACCTGCTCCCGCCACCGATGACAACCCATTCGCAGACGATTTGGCAGCAGAAGAGCCCGTCGTTGAATCCAACGACGCACTCGAAGGCGCGATGGACACCCCCTTGGCCACCGAAGCGGCCCCCGCGGACGCACCAGCGGCCCCGGCCGACAATGGTACCAGCCCGTTTGATGGCGGAGCTGCTCCAGACGATCCATTCGCTCCCGCAGGCGGTGACGACCCGTTCGCCCCAGCCGGCGATGACGATCCATTCGGATTCTGATTGGCGATTCCAATCAGGACACGGATCGAAAAGGCACGCGAGATTGAATCGCGTGCCTGACGTCCCTTTGATCCAGCTCCCCCTCGTGGTCCGCCAAACTTTAAAAGTTAGGTTTGATCGCAGTGGACGAGGCGACGAGTCCTCCGTTTTGACGCCAGCTCAGGACTCGTCGCCTCGGCCACTACCCTAAAAACAAGTCGTTCCAGACCACTCGATTCATTGTTCCCACAGCGATTCAACGACCTTAAAGTGTGTTCCTCCGAGCACCTTTCCTCCCAACGGTCGCGAATCCTGTGTCTCCTACCATTGAATCCATTTGCCAATCTCTGTCCTCCATCGCTCCATTGAAGCTGGCGGAGGATTGGGACAACGTTGGTCTGCTGCTGGGAGACCGTTCGGCGGAAGCCCATCGGATCCTGACCTGCCTGACGATCACCCCAGCCGTCGTGGAAGAAGCGACCGAGTTGGCGGTGGACTTGATCGTCACTCACCATCCGCTGCCATTCAAGCCAATGGCCCGGATCACGACCGATTCCGCCGCATCCGCGATGGTTTGGAATCTGTGCCGGGCCGGAATCGCCGTCTACAGCGCCCACACCGCCTACGATTCCGCTCACAACGGCATCAACGAACAGTGGGCAAACCGTCTTGGCCTGACTTCGATCAAGCCGTTGACGCCGTCGATGGACGACGACACCGTCGGATCCGGCCGCTACGGTGATCTGCCAGACCCCATGACGGCGAGAGAGTTTTTATCCTTTGCTGCAAATTCATGTGGTTCCACCCGCCCGCGTTTGGTGGGTGATTTCGAGCACCCCATCCGGCGAGTTGCGATCGGATGCGGAAGCGGAGGCACCTTTGTCGGCGCCGCCCGCCGCCGCGGATGCGACGTCCTGCTGACCGGGGAAGCCACGCTCCACACGTGTTTAGAAGCGGAAAACACGGGATTAACGATGGCGTTGGTCGGCCATCACGCCAGCGAACGCTTCGCCATGGAAACGCTGGCTGAACAACTTCTGCAGGAGATCCAACCGCTGCACGAAACCTTCGCCGGCGATCAAGACGCGTCGCCTCCTGACCCGACGGGCAATTGGGTCCGTAGTAGCCAACGCGAACGAGATCCGATCGCAGTTGACCCAATTTCCCTGAACCCGTAACGTTGGAAGTTGGCATGGTTTACGTAAGCCGCACGCTTTCACCCCCCCAATCGCACTGATTTGATCTTTTATGTCCATCCTGGAACGTCTTTGGGACCTCCTTGGCCTCGTCTTCGGTAGCACGTTTGAGCGTGTCGGCAGCTTGGCCACCAGTGTGTTTGGGTCCGCCAATGCCCGCCAAGTCGCGAAATTGCAGGAATCTGCCGACCGAATCACGGCGATGGAACCCAAGTTCGCGGCCATGTCCGACGACGAACTGCGCGAACAAACCAAGCTGTTCCGCAAACGCCTCCGCGAAGGCGAAACGCTCGACGACATCATGGAAGAAGCCTTCGCCGTTTGTCGCGAAGGCGGCAAGCGTTTCTTGGGCATGCGTCATTACGACGTCCAGTTGATCGGGGGCATGGTGCTGCACTCCGGTGCGATCGCCGAAATGGTCACCGGGGAAGGAAAAACTCTGGTCGCCACCCTGCCTGCCTACCTGAACGCTCTCGAAGCCAAAGGTGTTCACGTCATCACGGTCAATGACTACTTGGCCCGTCGTGACATGGAGTGGATGGCTCCGCTGTACATGAATCTCGGCCTGACCGTCGATGCGATCCAGTCCGGCATGTCGACCAGCGAAAAACAAGCCGCCTACCAGTGCGACATCACGTACGGAACCAACAACGAATTCGGCTTCGATTACCTGCGCGACAACATGCGTCCGGCGGCCAAGGGCGACGATCGCTTCCCCAGCGAAGTGCAACAATGCCAAGGCCCGCTGAACTACGCCATCATCGACGAAGTTGACAACATTCTGATCGACGAAGCTCGGACACCACTGATCATCAGCGGACCGGCCGACTTGGATTTGGGACGCTATAGCGAAGCCGACCGCGTTGCTCGTCAACTGAAAAAAGAAGAACACTTCACCGTCGATGAAAAACAACACAACGTCACATTGACCGATGAAGGCGTCCGTGCTGCGGAAGAATTGGCCGGCGTGGAAAGCTTCTACACCGCGGGCAACATGGAATGGCCGCACCTGATCGACAACGCGTTGAAAGCTCACTACCTGTACAAGTTGGACGTCAACTATGTCGTTAAAGACAAACAGGTTGTCATCGTCGATGAGTTCACCGGCCGCTTGATGGACGGTCGCCAATGGAGCGACGGTTTGCACCAAGCCGTCGAAGCCAAAGAAGGCGTGCCGATCAAGCAAGAAACGCAAACGTTCGCCACCGCTTCCCTGCAAAACATCTTCAAGATGTACAAGAAGCTGTCCGGGATGACCGGGACGGCAATGACCGAAGCGGATGAATTCTGGAAGATCTACAAACTCGACGTGGTCGCAATCCCCACGCACCGTGGACTGCAACGGATCGAGCATCCCGATTTGATTTACTTGACCGAAAAGGACAAGTTCAAAGCCATCGCCGACGATGTCGAACGCACTCATAAATGGGATGTGTTGGTACTGAAAGACGGCACCGAGATCTGGGGCAACATCAAATCCGAAACCGATTCCGTCGTGGAACTGCTGCCCAAAGGCGAGAAGCAAACGGAATCGTTCTCCCGTGAAAAAATCGTGTCGATTGAACGCGCCGGTCGTCCCGTTCTGGTGGGTACCGTCAGCATCGAGAAGAGCGAACGCTTGTCAGCACTGCTGGAACGCCGCGGCATCAAACACGACGTCCTGAACGCGAAACAGCACGGCCGAGAAGCCGACATCGTTTCGCAAGCCGGCCGTATCGGCGCCGTCACAATCGCCACGAACATGGCCGGTCGTGGTACCGACATTATCTTGGGCGGTAACCCCGAAACACTGGCCTGGGCACAACTGCAACACAAATACCCGACTCGTTTGGAAGTGCCGGACGAAGAATGGAAAGCCCTCGTTGATGAGATCGACGAGCGTGAAAACATGAGTGCCGAAGGCAAGATCGTTCGCGATATCGGCGGTCTGTATGTGCTCGGCACCGAGCGTCACGAATCACGCCGAATTGACTTGCAGCTTCGCGGTCGTTGCGGTCGTCAAGGCGACCCCGGTGGCAGCCGATTCTTCTTGTCTCTCGAAGACGATTTGATGCGGATCTTTGCTGGCGACTTCGTCAAAAGCATGATGGAACGCATGGGCATGAAAGAAGGCGAAGCCATCGAATCCTCGCTGGTCACCCGCCGAATCGCAGCTGCTCAAAAGAAGGTCGAAGAACGCAACTTCGAAATTCGGAAGAGCCTGCTCGAGTACGACGAAGTGATGGACGAACAACGCAAACGCGTTTATCGCTATCGCCAAAACCTGCTCGACGGACACAGCTCCCGCGAGATGTTGTTGACGCTGATTCACAACGAAATCCAATCGCACGTCGACACGTTCTTGGACCCCAACTACGGCGTGGAAACCTTTGCCACGTTCGCCGGCGGAAAGTTGGGTTGCCAACTCGATGCACGCGATTTCCTGAACATGGATTTCGAAATGGCGGACACCTACGCGAAGGATCAAGCCGAACGTGCTTCCGAAGTCACCGTCGCCGAAGCCGTGGAAGAAAACCTTCCCGAAACGATGGAAGACGAGTGGAACTGGAAAGCGATGGCGACGTGGGCCAACACGCGTCTGAACACGAACTACCAAGACCATCAACTGAAGAACAAAGACCGCGAGGAGATGATCGACGAATTGATCGCTCACGCGCACAAGCAAATCGAAGAGACGGATCTGACCGAAGGCGAACCATTGCTGGAAGCCGACTACGGTCTGCGAGTCCTGTGTGCCTGGATGCGTCACAAATTCGGAATCGAAACGACCCCGGAAGAATTCCGCGACATCGAAGACCGTCGCCAGGTCACCGAAGAACTCAACCGCCGCGCCGAAGCCGCTTACACGGAAAAGGAAGCGGAGTACCCCGTCCTCACCGGCATCTCGCGATTCACCGACAAACAAGGTGCCCAGGTTTCGCTCGACCGCGAAGGCCTGGTCGATTGGGTGCACGGCCGTTTCAACCACGAACTCAGCGTCGATGAGGTCAAACTGAACCGCGATGACTTGAAGGTTCAATTGATTCAGTACAGCAAGCAAACGGCCAGTGCCTCAGGCAAAATGCTGGAAGAAGCTGCCGCCAAAGTCCAGGACCTCTTTGGTAGCGCCGACGACGATGTGACCGCGTCACTCGCCAGCGGACAAACTGGAAAGCTGGAAGCCCTCGCGACCTGGTTGCAAGAAGAACTCGGCAACCGCAACACCGCCGAAGACCTCTCGCGAATGAACCGGGCCGAGCTGACTTTGGCCGTCAACGGTGCTGTCGACGACAAATTCCACCCCGAAATGCGACGGATGGAACGTCAAATTTTGCTGAACATCGTCGACGACTCGTGGAAGAACCACTTGTTGACGATGGACCATTTGCGCAGCAGCGTCGGATTGAAGGGCTACGCCCAAATGGATCCGAAGGTCGAATACAAACGCGAAGGCATGCGTCTGTTTGAATCCATGTGGGATTCGATTGGCGAACGCGTGACCGACTTGATCTTCCGCATGGAGTCTTTTAACGATGACTTCATTCGCAGCACTTGGGTCGACGCGAGAACACGTCATGACGATGCCCATGAAGCGGGCCGCGCCGCTCAGCAAGCTGCCCAAATGGAATCCAACACCGCCGCCCAACGCGCCGCCGCGGGAAGCGAAAAACGAGCCGACAGCAGCGTCGATACCGTCCGAGTCGAAGAGCCTCGGATCGGTCGAAACGCACCGTGCCCCTGTGGCAGCGGCAAGAAGTACAAAAGTTGCTGCATGCGTCGCGACGGTTGATCCAACCAAGTGATAGGCTTCCAACCTGTGAAGTAGAAGCAAGGATTCGATGCGGTCCCTCGCTCACCGGCCTGTTGATTGCATCCTAACCCGAAGCGTCAGCGAGGGAAAAACGATGTTGACTTCGCCCCGCTGACACGTCGGGTTATGAAAAAACCAATGCCTCACGCAAAAGCGCAACTTCAAAAAGCGTGATCGAAGGACCTCCTGCCATCGCGACAAACCTGTGGTCCCTCGCACACGCTTCGGGTTGTGAACACGAACCGACAACAACGTTCCACTCCTGCCAAGGAAGGCAACCATGTGGCTCAACCTCGCTTACGCTACTGCTCTGACCGCGGTCTCGCCGCTGGTTCTGCACCGAATGATCCGCCACGGTCGCTATCGCCGTGGCATCGGGCAAAAACTATTCGGTCTGTCGCCCGATCAAGCCGCCAAAATTCGCGGTGATGCCGAGCGAACGATTTGGCTGCACGCCGTCAGTGTCGGCGAGGTCAACTTGCTTCCTGAGTTGGTTCATCGGCTTGAGAAACAACCCCCCGAAATCGCTCTCGCGATCAGTTCGTCCACCTACACCGGGTATGACCTCGCTCGCAAGCATTTCGGTGAAGAACGTGTTTTCTTCTGCCCCCTCGATTTCACCTGGGCCGTCCGCCGCACGTTGAAAAACCTTGCCTGCGAAAAGCTGGTGCTGGCCGAACTTGAACTGTGGCCCCACCTGATTCGCTGTGCCAAAGAAGCGAACTGTTCCGTCCAAGTCATCAACGGTCGGCTCAGCGAAACCAGCGCGGGACGCTACCAACAATTCGCGAAACTTCTGCGGTCGACGTTTGCACGCTTGGATTCCGTCGGTTGCCAGGACTCATCGGCGGCGGAGCGTTTTGTGGCCTGCGGAGTCGCGTCCGAAAACGTCACCGTCACAGGGTCTCTGAAATTCGACAACGCTCCTCGCTCACGTGACACGACCGAAGTCAACGAACGGATCAACTGGTCGGGGATGGATCCATGGCACCGAGTGTGGTGTTTCGGCAGCTCCCAAGCGGGCGAAGAAGCGATGGCACTTCGGGTTTATGACCGCCTTCGATCCCAGCACCCAGAACTACGATTGATTCTGGTACCACGTCACGTGGAACGGTTCGATGAAGTCGCCCATCTGATTGAGTCTCGTGGTTTGTCCCCCATCCGCCGCAGTCGTGACGACAGCCAATACGCTGATCAATGGGACTCCAACGAAGTCATTCTGATCGACACCATCGGCGAACTTCGTCACTGGTGGGGCGTCGGTCAAATCGCAACGGTGGGAGGCAGCTTCGGTGATCGCGGCGGCCAAAACATGCTCGAACCGGCCGGTTATGGCTGTGCCGTTTCCTTTGGTCCCAACACCAAGAACTTCGACACGATTGCCAAGCAATTGATCGCCGCCGACGCCGCTGTTCGAGTCGGTGATGAACAGGAACTCGAACAGTTCGTCGCCCGCTGTTTGACCGACGTTCCCGCCGCCGATTCGCTCGGCCAAGCCGCTCGCGAGTTGGTCAACCAACACCGGGGCGCGTATCAAAAGACGCTGGAAATGTTGCTCCCCAAGAATAGCACACCGCTTCAACGAGCCGCCTAGTGGTCGCCCAATGCCGGCGTCTCAAGTTCGCTCGCCACCGACAGCGCGAAGCATCGCGGCTTGTCGACCATTCGACTTCACAACCCGACGCGTCAGCGAGGGAC